>DAOVHK010000150.1 GCA_030671905.1 Clostridia bacterium
AAGACTCTATGTAGTTACGCAAACATAAGAAAAGAGGTAATAGTGGTAGGAGTGTTAGATCGCATAGAGATTTGGTCAAAAAGCAACTGGGAACGTTACCAGAAGGAAGCCGAAAAGCAGTTTGCTGAGGTAGCTGAAAAATTGGTTGACCTGGGAATCTGACACTCTCTTTCAAACGCAGACTAAAGTCTGCTACTCCAGAGACACAGTGGAAAAATCAAGACATATTCCAGTCTTAGTTGATGAGGTGATAGATAACCTTAATTGTCTGAGAGGAGGAATCTACGTAGATTCTACTCTGGGCGAAGGTGGTCACGCTCAAAGGATACTGGAAGTAATCTTGCCAGGTGGACTCCTGATCGGAATCGATCAGGATGGAGAAGCGATAAGAAGAGCAAAGGAAAATCTTAAAAAATATAAAGAAAACTTGCTCACTTTCGAGAGAGCCTTTTCTGAAATTGGAACTATCTTGGAGTCATTGAGAATCAAAGAAGTTGATGGCATTCTATTTGACCTGGGTTTGTCGAGCTTGCAACTGCAAGACGCCACCAGGGGTTTTAGTTTTCAAAAGGACGGACCTTTAGATATGCGAATGTCAGAAAGCACGAGATTGACTGCGGGATATCTTTTGAACACTCTTTCTTTCGATGAACTTGTAGAGATTTTATATAAATATGGAGAGGAACGGTGGGCTAAACGAATTGTGAGGAGAGTGGTTGAATCCCGACGAAAAGGGCCTGTTGAGACTACTTTTCAGTTAGTAGAAATCATTAAGAGAGCAATCCCCCGTTCAGCCTGGCCCAGAAGGATTCACGTGGCTACCAGGACTTTCCAGGCGTTAAGAATAGCAGTAAATGATGAGTTAATGGCTTTGGAGAGGACACTTCCCCAGGCCGCAGGGTTTCTAAAAAAGGGTGGGAGGATTTGTGTTATTTCTTACCATTCTTTGGAGGATAGAATCGTCAAGAATTTCTTTCGGGAATATAGAAAACAGGGCTTGAAGGCAGTTTTTCCTAAACCAGTTACTCCCACAAGAGAAGAACTTCAAATAAATCCACGTTCGAGAAGCGCAAAATTGCGGGCAGGAGAAATGGATTCCCCTCACCCTGACCCTTTCCCCAAAGGGGAGAGGAGGAAAGAATAATGGGGATAGAAAAGAGAAGGCGGCCTAAAAAACGTTACTTTCTATTTTTTATTGGTGGGCTGTTGATTTTCCTATTCTATGTCTGGGAATGTGCAGAAGTAGTCACGCTTAGTTATCAGATTAACGAATTAAAGAGAGAACTCAGGTTGTTGGAAAACAAAAATCGCGACATAAAAACAAAATTGCACCACTATACTAATCTCGCAAATATTGATAAGATTGCACAAGAAGAGAAAGAGATGTTTTTTCCTCAGCATGAAAATATCCTTTTCCTAGAGGTAAATTTTAAACAAAATAGAACTTCAACAAATAAAGCTTTTTTTATTGCCCGGGAGGATTCAAAAGGTGCCTCGAAAAACTCGCATTATTAGTTCTATGTTGATAGTAATTTTTACTCTTATCGTATTGGAAATTAGATTGTATTATATCCAGATTGTTAGCCATCATCGTTACCGGAAGATGGCGGATAAGCAATCTTTCTCGGTTAGACAAGCCAATTTCAAAAGGGGCACGATCTATGACCGTAATGGGAAGGAACTGGCAATAGAATTTGAAGTTAGTTCGGTTTATGCCATTCCTTCTTTTATTTCTAATCCGGAAGAGACAGCCAGAAAGTTAGCTCCTTTACTCCATATGAGCGAGAAGGCGATTCGCAAAAAACTGGAAACTTCCAATTCATTCGTCTGGTTAAGGCGCAAAATCGATACCAAAATTGCAGAAAAGATTAAAGGTTTACATTTTAAAGGAATCAAGTTTATAAGCGAAGGCAAAAGGTTCTATCCAGAAAATGAGTTAGCTAGCCAGGTAATCGGTTTAGCCGGGCTAGATAATCAAGGTCTATCGGGAATTGAGAATTTCTTTGACAGAACCCTAAGAAGAAAAACTAAAAAGACTATAAGAAGAAAAGATGGTTTTGGTCGGGAAGTAATCGCTGCCGACACTGCTTATCGGTCAGAAGTAAGTGGATTCGGGGTAGTTACCACAATCGACAGAGTAATCCAATACATTGCGGAAGTAGAGTTGAGAAAGGCTTACAACGAGACTAAAGCCAAACTGGCTACAATCATTGTTCAAGATTCTAAAACCGGAGAGCTCTTAGCCTTAGCTAACTTTCCATCTTTTAATGGAAATAGCTCTTCTCCGGGGAAATACAAGTACTTAAAGAATCCTGCGATCTCCAATATCTTTGAGCCGGGGTCTACTTTTAAACCAATAGTAGCTGCAGCATTATTGGAAGAGAACCTCGTCACATTGGAAGATCGTTTTTATTGTGAGGAAGGAGTCTACTTATTCAACGGGCTTCCTATTCGAGACCACGAAGGTGAGGACTGGCTTACTTTTATCCAGGTTCTTGAAAAATCGTCCAACATCGGAATGGCTAAAGCTGGGCAACTGTTAGGGAAAGATAAGTTGTACCAGTATGCCAGAGATTTCGGGTTTGGTAACTTCACAGGAATTAGGTTGCCTGGGGAGACGCCGGGAATTTTGAAGAAGCCAAAAGATTGGTCAGAGATATCTCTCAGTCGCCTCTCTTTCGGGCAGGGCATAGGAGTAACTGCCATCCAGCTTATTTCTGCATTTTCATGTTTAGCCAATGGAGGAGTGCTGATGGAGCCTATGATTGTTAAGAGAATCGTCGAGCCCAGTGGGAAGGTAGTGAAAGAATTCCAGCCCTGCCCGGTTAGAGGGGTGATTTCCTATAAAACAGCGAAAACTTTAACTAATATTTTGTGCCGAGTTGTGGAGAAGGGCACAGGGGAAAAAGCAAAAATTATGGGGTATAGGGTAGCTGGTAAGACGGGAACCGCTCAAAAATTTGACCCAGAAACTGGCAAGTATTCTGATACAAACTACATTGCCTCATTCATTGGTTATCTCCCAGCAGAGCAACCGAAGGTTACTATCTTAGTCATACTGGATGAGCCACAGGGATATTACTGGGGAGGAAGCATAGCTGCGCCGGTATTCGCACGAGTGGGATTGAGAATTATGCACCATTTGGGTATCCCGCCTGATTCCCAGGAAATGTTTAGGAATTTGCCCCATGAGGTGGCTTATATTGGTCCTCCGCTCTAACGGGGGATTTCATACTTCACTACGCATTCCTCCCGAAAGGGAGGAATATTTTTACTTTTATAAGATCTCATATACAGGTTATAAAAATGATCCGGCTAAAAGACCTATTGCCACCAATAGGTGTTAAAGAAATACATGGTTCCACAGAACTTTCCGTAAAGGGGATAACTTGCGATTCTCGCCAAGTTAAACCAGATTACATCTTTGTGGCCATTTCTGGTTACACAGAAAATGGAAATTACTATATTCCCCAGGCTCTGGAAGCAGGCGCTGCAGTAGTTATTTCTTCTAAAAGAATAGAAAAATTAACAAGACCCTCCAGATGGGGAA
>DAOVHK010000158.1 GCA_030671905.1 Clostridia bacterium
ATGATTACAGAAGTCATCTTTAAGTATAATGGAACTTTAGATAAATATATAGGAGATGCTGTTATGGCGATTTATGGTGCTCCCATCGAAGAGGAGAATCATGCTGAGAGAGCATTGGAGACTGCGTTGGAGATGCAGAAAAGGATGGGATTATTGGAAAAGAGATTTCTTGAGCGAGGAATTGAACCAATCAAAATAGGTATAGGCATTACTACAGGGGAAGCTATTATTGGGAATATCGGTTCTCTTCGACGGATGGAGTATACTGCTATTGGCGATTCTGTGAATTTGGCTTCTCGTCTGGAAGAAGCAGCAAAGCCTGACCAGATTCTAATCAGTGAAAACACCTATCGAATGGTGAAGAATATCGTTAAGGCGAAAGTTCTGAAACCAATGGCTATCAGGGGAAAAGATGAGTTAGTTCAAGTATATGAGGTTTTGGGGGTAAAATAAGATGTTTATTTTCTACAGGTTACTTTTGGCTCATGTAATTGCTGACTTTCCTTTGCAATTTACAAGCATATATCGGTTCAAAACCAAATCTCCCTTAGGCTCTTTTGTCCACAGTGGCATCTTTGGTTTGCTGGCGGTTCTTTTAGTCTGGCCTTACTGGAATTTAACCAGAATGTGGCAATTTATATTCTTCCTCTGGCTGATTCACGGCATACAGGACTGGATAAAAGTAGTGATTTTTGAGAAGTACCACCTGAATAATACCTGGGTATTTCTCCTTGACCAAGCTCTACATATAGGTTTTATCGGTATGCTCTTTCCATTCGGTTTGGCAAAATTGACTCCACCGGAAGTTCTTTCAAAATTGGTTTCTCTATACAATGATAACAATGCAATAATATATGCAATTGCCTTTATAGCTATTGGATTTGGTGGAGGCATTTTAATCTCCTATATTAAGAATTTGTTCTATGGTAGTGGAAAAGCAGATTTAACTTCGTCTAAGAGATATATTCAAGCTACAGAGAGGATGCTGATAGTGGGCTTAATGTTACTGAAGGGATATTATTATCTTGCAATTCCTGGAATCTGGATAATTCACGGTGGATATGTCATCTTCAAAAAGAGAAGGGAAGAACGATTTCGTCTTTCTTCTTTCTTCGACTTAATTTTCAATACTGCTATAGCAGTGGGAATAATGTTAATTTTAAGGCTAAGATAAGAATAATTTATATCTTCGTTGGAATAAATCGGAGCTTTAAAGAATTGGGGGAATGACTATGGAAAAAGATATTTCTGTCTTGGAAGAGACTATAAACAGGTTGAACTTTAGATTCGAAGCTTTACAGAAAATTACTCAATTAATTAATTTAGCCAGCAACTTTGAGCAGGTTTTAGACGAGGTGATGAGACTGACAATTGAACTGGTTAATGCTCAGGCAGGAGTTGTTATTCTCATTGACCAGACGACAGGAGAATTATCCTCCCACATCACTATCGGCGGTCGTCCCAGAGAAGAATTGGGAGAAGAACCTAAGTGGAAGCTGAATAAAGGAGTTATGGGGGCAATTTTGAAAGTAGGTGAACCGGCGATTATTTCTGATGCTTCAGAGTATCCTATATTTCGGGATGAGATAAGTAAAGCTATAGGATGCACTGTGATAAATGCGTTGTGCGTCCCTTTAAAAAGTAAAGGTGAAACATTAGGAGTTTTAGAAGTATTTAATAAGAAACTTTCAACAGAGGAATCAAAAGAAGGCGATAAAGGTGTGGCACCTTTTACCGCGGAGGACCAAAAACTTATTATCTCTCTTTCCAATGAGATAGTAATGGTTATTGAGAATGCAATGTTATTTAATGAACGGGAAAGAAAAGTTGTAGAGTTAGATAATCTGTTGAAAGCCACTGTAGCTATAGCCTCAGCTATGCAATTGGATCCTCTGTTGGATACGATTATGGAACTGGGGATGAAAGTAATGGATGCCGAGGGCTGTTCGGTGCTTCTGGTCGATGAGAAAGAGAAGAAGTTGCAGTTTGTGGCAGCAAGCGGAGCAAAGAAAGAGGAGGTAAAGAAGTTAAGCCTGGATATGGGAGAAGGTGTAGCCGGTTGGGTTGTACAGAACGACCAGCCTCTGTTAATTGATGATGTTTCCAAGGATGACCGTTTTTCAAAAAAAGTCGATGAGACTTTAGCGCAAAAGACCAAATCGTTAATTTGCGTTCCCCTTAAGGTTAAAGAGAGAACTATAGGTGTAATGGAAGTTATGAATAAAAGAGGTGATAGAACTTTTACCGAGAGGGATATGGTTTTATTTAAGCCGCTATCGGCCCAGGCGGCGGTGGCTATTGAGAGAGCGAAGCTTTATGAAGATTTGGAAGATATGTATATTTCTACAGTAAAATCATTGGCAGCAGCTATTGATGCTAAAGATCCTTATACTCGTGGCCACTCTGAGAGAGTAACGAGATTTGCAGTGTTAATAGCTAAGGAGTTAGGTCTAGACGACAAAAATCAGAAGAATGTGCAACTATGTGGGCTACTCCACGATGTGGGTAAGATAGGTGTTCCCATTTCGGTTCTGAGAAAGAAAGATAAGTTAACAGATGAGGATTGGAAGCACATTCGTCGCCATCCTGTTTTGGGGGCGGAGATAGTTTCCCCAATTGCACAATTGAAAGAACTTATTACCAATATTCGTCACCACCATGAAAGGTATGATGGAAAAGGTTATCCCGATAAGTTGAAAGGCGAGGATATTCCCTTGATTTCAAGGATACTTGCCGTGGCAGATACTTTTGATGCCTTGACTTCTGAACGTCCGTATAGAAATGGTCTTGCAGATAAGGCAGCAGTTGAGGAGATGGAGATTGTAAAAGGTACGCAATTGGATCCTACGTGTGTAGATGCGTTCGTGACAGGTTATCGTAAGGGATTTGTTATGAGAGAAAAATAAGTTGGAGTAGCCCCGATGAATCGGGACGAAGCTCTGCGTCAATGTAGGTAGTGTAGGGGCTTGTCCCCGTAAAAATTACGCCCATAAAGGGCTACACTACGAATAAACAATGGTAGTGTAGGGGTTTGTCCCCGTAAATTGATATTAAGGTAAAAAAGTGAAAAGGTTGCTCAGTTTTAAAGGAGGAGTGCATCCTCCATACTTTAAAGAACTTACTTCCGGTAAACCCTTAAGAAGGGCGTCCCTACCTAAGAAAGTGGTAATCCCCCTCTCTCAGCATACGGGTAGACCGGCAAAGCCAATAGTGGAAGTTGGCGATGAAGTTAAGACCGGACAACTCATTGGTGAAAGTGACGGATTCATCTCTTTACCCGTTCATAGTAGTCTCTCCGGGAAAGTCCTCGATATC
>DAOVHK010000165.1 GCA_030671905.1 Clostridia bacterium
CCCCTTTTCCTTCTCTCAAAAATCGCAAGTCAAGATAGTTAAAAGCCTTACTATTCTTTAGCAAATCATGGAGGACTAAATTTAGATAAGTTAATTTCTTCTCCAATTGGGTTTCTGTTTCTTTTCCCACAGGTCCCCAGATAAGTAAGGTCTGGTCCAATTTTAGTTTAATTTTTCTGGGGTTGTTTCCATCTATATATGAAATTTTCTTGTAAAACCGAAAGTCAACTGCCATAAGCTTAGCCAAAAAATTCACCACCTCTTTCCTTTTAAGAGAATCTTTAGCTCCCAAAATTCTCGGTATATCTCTTGCCTTCCCTAAAAATGTTATTCCCTCTTTGTCTATTAACTCCACTTTATTAGAATGCACACTCTCTCTCCCCTCAAGCTGAGCAATAGGAACTCTCTCAGTAATTTTTAGGACTATCTTGTCAGGAAAATCGCGATGGATATCTATATCCTTAATTTGTTTTAAACTTCTTAACCCTCTTTTTGCCTGTCTTAATTTAACTTTGAATATATTATCTCCTTTCTTTATATCCAGTAGCGAGAGAATATCCTTCCTATCAATGTCCTGGTTCCCTTCTATTCTTATCTTTTCTATTTTAAAATAAGTAGAATAAACAAGGAAGTTGTAAATTCCATATCCTGAAAAAAGAAGCGTAACCGATAACAGAGTGAGCCTCAAAACTCTAAAAAATCGCCTCTTCCATAAAATCCTTTTTCGCCATCTTTTAACTTTCAATGTCCATCAACCCTCAATCTAAAGCATAGAATAGAATCTTAACCACCAGTTGTTTAAAATTCATCCCTGTCACAGCTGCAGCTTCTGGCAGGAGACTGGTCTCAGTCATCCCGGGAATTGTATTAATTTCTAAGAGGTAAATTTTGCTTTCTCCGTCCATTACCATATCTACGCGAGTAGCACCTCTACAGCCCAGGGCACGGTGAGCAGAAAGAGCCAGAGATTGGGCCAATTCGTACTGTTCTGGGGGCAATTTAGCGGGCACAATGTGCTTCGACATCCCCGGTTCATACTTTGCCTGATAGTCATAAAATGTCGTTTTTGGTACAATTTCTATTACCGGCAGAGATTCATCGCCCAAAATTCCTACTGTAATCTCTTTTCCTTGAATGTATTCTTCAATTAATATCTTGTTTCCATATTCAAAAGCGAGATTTATCGCACTATCTAGACCATTTGATTCTCGAACTATAGTCACTCCAATAGTTGAACCTTCTCTGGCTGGCTTAACAATTACAGGGTAGTCCAACTCTCCCAATATATCACCAGGAGTTTCCACTTTTTTCTCAAGGACCTTATATTTTGCCATAGGCAGGTTATGGTAACTGAAAACCTTTTTAGTATAAACTTTATCCAGAGCCAGGGCGCTGGCCAATACTCCGGAACCTGTATAAGGAATGCTCATCATCTCCAGAAGCCCTTGAATTGTTCCGTCCTCGCCGAGTTTCCCGTGAAGAGCAATGAAAGCCAGGTCTATCCCCTCCTTGGCTAACCTTAAGGCAATATCTCTACCCACATCGAGCTTGGACACAGTTAATCCCAGGAAAACTAAAGCTTTGTAAATAGCCTCTCCTGTCCTGAGAGATATTTCCCTTTCTTGAGAACTTCCCCCGCAGAGTACTCCTATTTTTTTCGTCTTTAATTTATCAAGTGCCTCTTTCATCCATTTCACCCACAATTTTCAATTCTAATTCAAGGTTTATATCGAATTTTTCCTTAACTGTTTTTCGAATTTTTTCGACTAAATTATACACATCTTTAGCTTTTGCCTTGCCACAATTAATGATGAAATTTGCATGTTTTTTTGATACTTCAGCATCCCCAAATCTTGCTCCCTTTAGCCCTGCAGTTTCAATTAACTTTCCCGCCTCGCAGGCTTCCGGATTCCTAAAAACGCAACCGGCATTAAGAGTAGAAACAGGTTGATTCTTTTTTCTCTGTTTAAGACTTTCTTTAATCTTATTTATAATATCATTTTTTTTACCATTTTTCAACCCCAGTTTCACTTCCAGAACTATGGCTTTATCGGGCAACTCGCAATGCCTGTAAGAGAAATTTATTTCTTTTCTGTTTAAAATTTTCACCCTTCCATCACTAAAAATTTTTATCTCTCTGGTAACATCACCAATGGAACCCATTTTCGTGCCTGCATTAATAACAATTGCACCCCCGAGACTTCCTGGAATCCCTGAAGCGAATTCTAAACCAGCCAAGCCTCTCTTAGCCAATTTTTCCACCAGAGTAGCCAACTTCACTCCTGCACCAGCTGTTACCTGGTTACCTTCTATGGAAAACTTCTCAAACTCACCTTTCAATTGAACTACCAAACCACCGAATCCATCATCAGAAAAGAGCACATTAGTGCCCTCTCCCAAAACAAAGGAATCTAATTTCTCCTTTTGAGAAAATTCAACTACATTAGTCAGCTCTTCAATGTTTCTCAATTCCAGAAAATAGCTCGCCGGACCGCCTATCCTGAGAGAAGCATGCTTAGAGAGAGGTTCGTCAACTCTCGCTCTATTTCCTACCAGTTTTTGCAATCCATCTAATATATCCATTGTGCCTTTCTCTCTTTTGCCTCTTCTCGTATCCTTTCCCCTTCGGGGAAGATTCCAGTTATAAGTTCAAAGTTTAACTTTTGTTTAGAATTTCTTCGCCGATTTTGTAGACATCCCCGGCTCCTAATGTGACGAGCACATCCTGGGGTCGCAGGCTTTTTACAACCTCCTTGATTAGAGCTTTTCGGTCTGAAATCAATGTAACAGTCTCTCTCTTTTCGGCAGGGAAGGATTCCAGGATTAATGATGAAGAGATTCCTGGAATGGGTTTTTCTCCTGCAGAATATATATCTGTGAGCCAAATTCGGCTGACACTATTAAAAGAAGGTCCAAATTTTTTTGCCAGGTCTCTCGTGCGTGTATACCGATGCGGCTGGAAGATAACTAACAGTCTCC
>DAOVHK010000033.1 GCA_030671905.1 Clostridia bacterium
GAACAGGCACTCCATAAGCGTGAAGATAATCTATACCTGCTAAACAAGCCACAAAAAAGCCTGTTGATATAAGACGTCTTCGTTGTCGTTCAGAGGGAGAGGTTGCTGACCTATACCCATAATAAGAATTAAAAAAAGCTAAAATAAAAGGTAACGCCCAAAAGAATAAAAAAACATCATGACTTCTCCCGGCTATATGGTGTCTGCCCCAAAGAGTTTCCTGAGTGCCAATTATAAAATCTTTACGGAATACCAAGAATAGAAGTAGAAAGCTAAGAAGATACATAAAAGGAATCCATTTTTTCTGTTTTTGTAAGTTATTGGTACTCACAGAAAAATGGTAAGCTACAGCGGGAAGAAAAGCTACTCCAATATAAATTAATCTTGTCCAAAATATAGCAATATCAGAAGTTTTAGAAGACCATGCTAAAACATTTCCAAACTTCCACAGCATTATGCTAAAACAAAGTATGGAAAATCTACGGGCTACAGCAGAAGACTTACTTTTTAATAAAATGAATAGACCAAGAGCTAAAATACATAAACCTGTCAATAATGGGGGTAGAACAAAAATAGATATGTTCATAAACTATACCTCGCGGTCGCTGAAGCCTGCTACTCCTTTATATTGCGGCGGCGGCCAAAAAATTTTTAAAAGGTGTTTGATTTTTTTAACGTTCATTTCAGGTAACTATTTTTCCGCGACAACAAGCATTTCAAAATCTTCCGGAGTTAATTGATCATTCCGTGAGTATGCTCCCAGTTTAACGCCAAAAATATCTATTTTTTTATACCCAAGGGTTTTTAAAAGCCATGCTATTTCACTGGGCACATAATAACGCTCATTGCATTTTAATTTCTTTTTATTTCCTGTATCGTCTTCAAATTCAGTAGTGTTATAATCGCGAAATGTCATCAAATCAAAGGTGTTGCTTTTATAGGTCGCGTTACCTTCCCCGCCAGCTGATTCACAGAATTTCTCGACAGAATGATAAAGCGGGAACAACCCGTTTAATGTGGTAAATATTAATTTCCCCATATCTTTTAATGCCTTTGTCGCATTTTTAAGAATTTCAAAATTCATCTCATCCGTTTCCATCAGAGGGAACGCACCTTCACAGAGCATTATCGCAAGATCGAATTCTCCCACGAAAGGCAGACTTCTTGCGTCATGTTTTTGAAAGTCAATTTTTAATCCCTGTTTTTTTGCTTTTTCCTTTGCGCTATTTAGCTGCGACTCAGATAAATCGATGCCTGTAATCTGATAGCCTCTTTTTGCCAATTCAATAGAATGCCGGCCTGTACCACAACCGATATCAATTATTTTTAACGACTTGTTCCGCGCAATTTCCTGCTCAATAAAGTCGCATTCACCTAGTGTCCCTTGCACAAAACACTCTTTATCGTATTTCTTAGCGTAGTTCTCAAATAACGATTCGTACCATTGTTTCATGATTTTACTCCTGTCATTGAAAAGTAAAGAAATTATAAGTCACCAAAGATAAACCAGCTACAAATGTCAGCCCGAATATCCACGCCCGCCCCAGCGGGCGGTGCATTAGATCATTGAATTTTAAAGAACGAAAAAAGAACATTGTAAAGCCGAAACAAAAGGCCATCCGAAAGTCCTGATAAAGACTCTTTTCATAACTTTCTCGATCCTAACCTGACAAATCTAACCGGTTCCAAAAGCCTTTCCATACCCAAATTCTATTTTCGCACCTTTTACCAATTACGGAGTTAAAGTGCTTTGTTAAGTTTTTGAGGAAACCTTAAGTTTTTCTCATAACTTTTTGTCAGCGTTATTACCATCTCGCTCAGACCCAGAAGAGCAACGAGATTTGGTAGTGCCCTTCATTATACGACAAAATACCCCTTAACCGTTAGGAAGACGCCAAGGGCTAGGATTATGACCAAATGAACCACTAATAGGGCCACCTTTTTCTGGTATGCCTCTGTCAATTTGGCTACTGTATTCGGTAAAATGATTAACCAGGCGCCTTTAATGAACCCAAGCCAACCAAAAATTGTAATGATTACAACCCAGTTAGCCACCCATACATTGTGAAATAGCACTAAAAGAAGACCAAAGAAAAGAGCCATTACTCCGCCTAAATAAATCAAAGCATAATTTTTACAGAAATCTTCCATAACCTTCTGATAGGTTCTCAGGTTAAAGAGAATTCCTACTGCGACAATGATACAATACGGACCAAGAAGTTTAGCGAGAAAAATCGAGTTTTCCATGTGAACCCCCTTTCATATTGTTATTTTACTGCACCCCCGGTAGGAGGCAACGAGAATGGCACGGATTATGGCTCTAATGTATAAATTCTAGAGCTATTACCTAAGTATTTAAAAAATTAACATCATACTTGCTACCTCCTATGACCATTTTTTTTATTGTGGGTATGATAACGACTCCCTAAATTCACTGAAGTGTATAATATTGGATGACGCTTATTAGCCCAGAATCTTTTTATTATTGAAGGAAAAGAATCAAATTTATGTCTCGCCCAATGAAAACCTCCCAAAAGTTGGTCAGCAGTCATTCCTATGGGTTCAAAAACAAGTTTAACATTATCATATTTACTCCAGTCATAACTAAGTATTCTCCCCTCCTTTTGTAAATCATTAAAGATTTTTGTTCCCGGGAAGGGCGTAAGTAAAACGAGTTGCACAGAAGCCACTCTGGATTCAATAAGAAACTCAACTGTCTCTTCAAAAATAGATTGGTCATCATTATCAAAGCCAAAAATTAAACTTGCATAAACTAAAATACCTGTGTCCAGAAATATTTTCATGGCTTCTTTTATTTCCTTTTTACTCTTTAGATTTTTGTGATAACGATTTATCCCTTTAACGGACACAGATTCAATACCAACAAAGAAACTACAGCAACCAGACTCAGAAGCTAATTTTAATAACTCCCTGTCTTTTACAATATTTATAGCTGATTGCCCTACCCATTTTTTACCCATATATTTTAATTCCTTGAAAAGTTCCCTTGCGTATTGTTTATTTCCTGCAATGTTATCATCTAAAAATATAAGATTTTTTCCCTTAATAGTGGAAATATCTTTAATCACTTCTTTTATCGGTTTATGTCGAGGTCGTGAGCCAAAAAATTTTGTTACTGAACAAAAATCACAATTATAAGGACATCCACGAGTTGTCTCTACTGGAGCGAGCTTAATAACCCCTGCTCTTCTTTTAATTAAATCTCTTCTGGGTATTACGGAATTATTTAAAATAGGAAATTCGCCTTTATAAAATTTTCTCAGGTCATTTTTCTGCAGGTCTTTTATAACAATATCCCAGATATTTTCTGCTTCTCCAATTACAACAGAATCAGTATATTTTATGGATTCATCCGGTAAGGCTGTGGGATGAATACCCCCAAGAATGGTCTTTATACCCCTTTCCCTGAACATTGTTGATATTTCATAAGCTCTGGGAGCGGTTGCCGTCATGGTTGTTATGCCCACCAAATCATATTTCTTATCAAAATTAATTTTATCCCACGGTTCCTCTGCTATTTCAATTTCATGTTCTGGAGGAGTTAATCCCGCCAGTATTGGCAAAGATAATTGAGGTATATGCAAATTTTTGTGACGACGTTCATCTTTAGGACATGGTGAAATAAATAATATTTTCATTATAAACTCCTACAAAAAAATTCCGGGGACACAATACTTAATTATTGAATATATCCTAAAGATTTTAGCCTGCGTCTTGTCTCGGCGCTAATGGATGCTTTAGCCGGCTTTAGCGCTTGTTTCTCGAATTCTTTAAATCTTGCGGTTAGACGCTCCTGGAGGTTTTTTGCTATTTCAGGATATAAGTTGAACACATTGTGTTTCTCTTGGGGGTCCTGCTCCAGGTTGTATAGTTCTATTTTTCCTTCAGTTTCGTTTGAGATTAGTTTCCAATTAGTGGAAGTAATAATGCACCTTACCTTCGGTCTCCCTTCACTAAATATCTCTTCTCGACTCCCTTTCTGCTGGTAAAGACTGTTTTCTTTTGTTATCCGAGAAATCAAATCTTTTCCTTGATAAATTTCACTTTGTTTTATACCAACGATATTTAAAATCGTAGGTTTTATGTCGACTAGTCCTACAAGTTCATTTGATACCATTTGGTTACAGGGAATCTCAGGATACCAAATGATCAAGGGAATCTTTATAGTTTCCTGATATAATGTACGTCCATGTCCCCAGTTGCCGTGTTCTCCAAAAGCCTCACCATGGTCCGCGGCTATAATCAACAACGTATTTTCCTTTAAGTCAAGAGACTGAAGGAGATCAAGAAGTTTGCCTATTTCATCATCAACAAATCTTATGGTACCATCGTATCTATCTAATAAATTTTCCTTTTGGGCTGGATTAATTTCGACACTATGCCGAGATGGAAGATAAATTCGATCTGGGATATCCTCTTTAACATATATTTTCTCATATGCCTTTGGTATACGATAGGGTGCGTGGGTAGCCATATAGTGCAAATAAATAAAAAACTTTTGAGAGCTATTCGATTTAATCCAGGATATCGTTTGCATCGTCAAATTTTTATCTTTTAACATAAGTAGCCTATTTGAGATTTTGCCTATTACAAAGAAATGTAATTTCCAAATAAAGTTACTTTGACCAGTATAAAAGTAATCAAAACCTTGACGAAGACCAAAATTTTCCATAAAAAAAGGACTGTTTGAGAAACCAGCAGTCTTATAGCCGGCTACTTTTAAATTTTCTATTAATGTCTTAGCTTCTTTTGGCAGAATTCTCTTTCTAGATAATGCATTATGCGAAGTAGGATGAAGAGACGTAAATAGTGTGGATGTGGATGCCAAAGTCCAATTGCCCTGAGCGTAGGCTCTATTAAAGATTATGCCTTCTCTGGCTATACGATCTATATTGGGTGAAGTATTTCGGCTATAGCCATAACAACCGAGGTGATCGGGTCTTAATGCATCCGATATGATTAAAATAATGTTTGGTTTATCATCAATGTGAAATCCCGATTCTTCAACTGTAATGGCTCCCCTTGTATGAAGTGGTTTTACGTAGTAAAGTCCTATTGCGGTGAAAATCAATAATCCTAATAAAGCTGAAGGCCATTTTTTGACCTTAGAAGGATAAACCTTCTCCTGGACAAAGTAATCGAGCAACTTAGTAAGTAGGAAAAATAGTGTCAAAAACAGAAATAAAGCAGCTATGAATATGCCAGCAGTATACATAATAGATTGGGCTGTATAGTACGGAATGCCTTTCAATATTGTCCGATGGATATAATAGCCGAAATAGATTATGAAGATAATGACTAAAAATAGACTTGCATAATAAGAGATAAGTCTTTTGCGGTTTAAGTATTTTCTTATTATAATGGAAAGAGCCGATGTGGTTAATCCCAGGACAACACTTATGGCAAGTCCAAAAAGGACATACCCTTGGGTTATTCTCAAAAGATTGTAAATATTTCTTTCTTCCTTAAAGATGAAAAAGAACTCTAATAAGCTGGCAGATAAAAATGAAATAAAACCAGCCCAAAGACTAAAATAAACATTATTAAAAATATATGAAGCTTTTGTTTTCATAGTTTTGGGGACACAATACTTAATTATTCTTCTTTGGAACTATGGCATCTGCTCCTTCGTATAACACGCAGACTGAAGTTTGCTACTCCTTCAGCGCTTTGGCGTTTTTTTCATAAAATGTAGAAGGCTCATAAACCTGACCGTTAGCAAGTTTTTTTGCCTCTCTTTTCATAGCAAAGTATAGCCCTCTGCCCAATAGTGAAGCCGTTATCCTGGTTTTCCAACCGAACTCCTTGTATAAATCTTGAAGAAGTGAGATGATTTTCTTCGACATAAGTTCGTCTTTCCTGTACCATTTTTTTATCGCCCAAGCTGCTCCCGTATAATAATCGATGGATTTTTTAATCTCCCATTCAAAGCGATTACGAATACGTGGATCCGGATGGTTTTTGTATCTTTTCCATCCTATTAGCATGGTTCGAATCATTCGGGCAATGCTGGGACCATTTATCTCGAAGTCCCGACGAAAGGCTCTGAGAAGAAACTCGGTTTCCTGACCATTGTAAATGTGCTTATGGCTATAATTAAAGCGGTATTGACCGTGTCTATCTGCGGTGGGACATTCTTCTTCAGACAAAAGACTTCCTTCCTTCAGGAGCTGTTCATGAAGAGGCGTGCCAGGAGCCGGGATGTACAGCATAAACTGGTGGAAGTCCGTATCATGACTAACTGCCCAATCTATAATCTGATCAATGTTTTCCGTAGTATGGTTTTCTAAACCGATAATAGTTGACCCCATAACGCGAATGCCATGTGATTGCATATCTCGTACAAACGAGTGGGTATCTATCCCTTTAAGCTTTGCATACTGACTGTTCTCACCTTCCAGTCCTATCCATACCCAGGAAATTCCCAAACCCACCAGCTGTTTGACTGTATAAAATTTCAGAGCCTTGACAGAACTGAAAACGAACAAAGACCAACTCTTATTGTGCTGTTCCATTAATTCTAACAACCTTAACGCTCTTTTATGATGTAGAAGAAAGTTTTCATCAAGGATGAAGAAGGACCGACTGTTGAGTTCTTTTTCAATCTGACACATAATGGAAAAAAGAGAATCTCCAGTTTCATAAAAGTTTATGAATTTTCCCTTACCACCAAATAGGGCAGAAGTGGAACAAAAATTACAGCCCACCGGGCATCCTACTGATGGTATTAAAATTGCAGCAGTATTTCTTTTTGAAAGAGATATACCAAAGATACGGCCGCCAAATGCAGAAAGAACTATTGGATGTCTTACTGGAACGTTTTCATCCTGTCCCAGGAACCTTCGAAACCAGCTGACACCGTCTCCTTTGACAATATGATTCGCATCAATGATATTATGAATATTGGGTATACTGGCAATATGTCCGCCCACAACAATCGTTGCCTTAGGTAAGTATTTGCGTATTACCTCGCACATCTTTTTTACCTTCCCGATATTGGGAATAATTGAACTAATTCCAACAATATCATAAGAACGACTTTGAATTTCATCAGTAAAACGAGTCAATGTAGGAAAATCTAAAAGCGTACATGGCGCATCAATGTTTGCCTGAAGCAGCATCAATCCAAATGAACGATGGAACAGGCGAAGAGAAAAAGGACCTTGCACCCGAGTAACCTGATTATGATAGAGCTCCATTGGGTTAATCTTTCGACTTCCATATTCATCGTCTTGTGCGTAGGGGCCAAATACGCTGGATAATAAAACTTTAGCTTGAGACTTAAGTGGATGTACAGGATTACTTGTGTTCATGATATTCATTTTTTCCTCCGGATATAAATATAAATTTTATTTACAACTTTTTCGAGGTTGAGGATGCCAAACACAAAAATCCGACTGGTCTCCTACAACCCGGATTAATACGAATACGCATCTAAAACATACTGCTGCACCATTCGATGGGTGTTGAAAAAAGAAGCATTGATGGCAATTGAGTGCCGCATAATATCAACCCAGTTATCACGGTTGTTATAAAATAGAGGAATGATTACTTTTTGTAATTTTTCATAGAGAGAATGAGCATTCCTTTCATCAACACTCTCTATATCCGAAGCTGAACCGATTGACCATCCAGTAAAACCTTCCATACATCCTTCAATCCACCATCCATCTAAAATGCTCAAACTGGGAATACCGTTGTGCGCTGCTTTCATGCCAGATGTTCCTGAAGCTTCTCGGGGTTTTCGAGGAGTATTAAGCCATAAATCAACTCCGGAAACAAGCATTTTACCCAGTTCCATATCATAATTTTCAAGATAAACTATTTTAATACTGTCTTTTAGTTCTTTCGACACAGAAACAATTCTTTTTATCAGTTCTTTTCCAGGCCAATCTTTGGGGTGCGCCCTACCAGCAAAAATCAGTTGAATCTTACCAACATTTTGAGAAATGTTGACTAACCTGTTCGTATCAAAGAAAACTAAATCCGCCCTTTTATATGCAGTAGCCCTTCGTGCAAACCCAATCGTAAGTGTGCCATAATCCATGCCTGCATTCATCTTCTCATTAACATAGTCTAAAAGTTTCTTTTTTGCCTCCTGATGAGCATTCCATATTTCCTCTTTGGGAATACTTAAGGCATACCGAAGACTGAAAGGGTCATTCATCCAACCGTGAATATACTTATCGTATAACCTTTTAAAACTTTCACAGACCCATGTAGTTGTATGGGTCCCATTAGTGATAGAATCAATACTGTAACCGGGAAACATCTCCCGGGAAACTTTACCATGTTCCTTAGCAACACCATTTACATAATGGCTCAAATTCAATGCAAGAAACGTCATATTTAACCTATCTTCCCCTCCGAGATTTTTTAAAAAATCGATGGGCATAGATTCGCCCAGAACTTGCCTGACTAAGTCATAAGAAAATTGGTCATGCCCTGCTGGAACAGGTGTATGCGTGGTAAACACACACATTCTTTTTACTCTATCAATATCCCATATTGGTTCATGATTTCTTTTTCTTTCATTTAAGAGTTCAAGGGTCAATAAGCTTGCATGTCCTTCATTCATATGATACCGACTAATTCGATGGTATCCTAATTCTTTAAGTATCCTTACTCCGCCAATACCCAGGATAATTTCCTGGGCGAGCCTATACTTTTCATCTCCACCGTATAGATAATCAGTAAGACTCCGGTCATAGTCACTATTCTGTGCAATATCCGTATCTAAGAAAATGACAGGCACACAATATCCAGTGACACCAGTTGCCCTGTATTGCCATGCCTGGATAAAAACGGGTCTATTTTCTACAGTAACACTTACTTTTTTGGGTAAGAGTGTCAAAAAATCTTTGGGATTCCATTCACGTGGTAACTCCTGTTGCTGACCCTGGTCATCCAGTTTCTGGTAAAAGTATCCCTTTCTGTACAACAGGGTAACTGCAACCAGAGGAACATTTAGGTCAGCACATGATTTGATTGTATCCCCAGCTAAAATTCCCAAACCACCGCTATAAGTAGGAATTTTAGAATCAATGCCTATCTCCATAGAAAAATAAGCAATTCTTTTCTTTTGCTTTCGTATTTTGGGAATAGCTCCCTTTCCCGGGTTAGAATATTTTTTTTCTAAGGGTTCCATTTTTCTTAAACGATGTTTCAGTAAATTTCAGTATCTGGTTCATCATCTTTACTACTTTAACGGGATGTTGACCTATAGCGGTTTCTGCCGAAAGCATAACAAAATCAGAACCATCTAACACTGCGTTGGCAACATCTGTGACTTCAGCTCTGGCAGGCCTTAAATTTTCTACCATACTTTCAAGCATCTGTGTAGCAGTAATAACGAACTTCTTTGCCTGGTTGCATTTTTTGATTATCAGTTTCTGGACAACAGGGATTTCGTAGATGGGAATTGATACTCCCATATCCCCCCGCGCTATCATAATTCCATCCGAGACGTCTATTATCTCATCGATGTTCCTAATACCCTGCCGGTTTTCAATCTTGGCAATTATGTTGCAGTTCGGGAGATTGGGTTTAACTAAATCTTTTATTTGAATAATATCGTTTTTATTTCTTACAAAAGATTGTGCAATATAATCTACTTTATTTTTTATGCCGAATTGGATATCGGTTCTATCTTTATCAGTTAATCCTTTAAACCTTAAGGATACATCGGGAATGTTAATTCCTTTATTTTCCTTCAAAGACCCAGGAATAATCACCTCTGCCTTGAGATATTTTTTTGTCCTTGATTTTACAATTAGAGCAATGTTGCCGTCATCTATGTATATGTAATTCCCCGGCTTAATATTATCTAAAGAGCCTTCATAATCAAACGGTATTATATTTTTTTCTCCTAATACATCCTGATTAGTCAGAAGGACCTGTTGCCTTTTTTTCAATTCGATACTCTTTTTATGTTTGAACCTGCCAACTCTTATACGATAACCTTCCAGGTCCTGTAATATTTTTATATGGCGTCTATATTTTTTATTTAACTCTCTGATCAAATTTATACAATATTTATGCCTGGTATGGCTTCCATAGGAAAAATTAAGCCTGGCTACATCCATACCAGCGAGCATCATATTTCTCAATACCGTCACATTGCCGCTTGAAGTTCCTATTGTACAGATTATTTTTGTCTTAACCATTGTTCTTTTGACATTCTGACTTTTTGTTTAACGTCTAATAGTTTTCTTTTTGAAGAGAAGCCAGTTTTTGTCTTGGGGATTTTTGGGTTGTATCTTTATTAAGCAATAAGTCCCTTTTAATTTCTTGCCTTTTAATTTAAAGGTTATTTCTTTAGCCTGGAACTTTATCGGCTCATAATATCCTTTATCCCATATTTCTACTGTTCCTGCACCATACAGTCCTTCGGCTATCTCACCTTCAAAATCCTCATATCCTAAAGAATGGTCTTCAACCTGAATGGCTAATCGTTTGATGCTTTCTTTTGTTGGCGGTTCTTTGGGAATGGCCCAGCTTTTTAACACATCACCTTTTTCCAGACGGAAATCGTAGTGGAGACGTGTGGCTCGGTGTTTCTGGACTACAAAGATAAGATTTTTTGATTTTTTAGGTGTCTTTTTAGGCATAGAAACTCCTTTTAGAAGGACAGAGTTTTTGTAAAATGCATTCTAAGCATTTTGGTTTTTTTGCATCACAAATCTTTCTGCCATGGTCAATTAAGAGATAACTAAACTTTCCCCATTCCTTCTTATCTAATATTTTCATTAAATCCTGTTCAATCTTCTGGGGGTCTTGATTCTTAGTAAGCCCTAACCTCTGGCTTAATCTCCGGACATGGGTATCGACTGCTATGCCGTCTACTTTTCCAAATCCATTGAGAAGCACTATATTTGCTGTTTTTCTGGCTACTCCGGGTAGTTGCAGTAATTTATCCATTGAATCCGGCAATTTACCACCGAAATCTTTTACAATCTTTTGGGTTGCTGATATTATGTTTTTTGCTTTATTACGATAGAATCCTGTGGAGCGGATTTCCTGTTCAAAAGTTTTCAAGTTAGCTTTTGCATAATCCTGGACTTTCCTATACTTTTTGAAAAGAGATTTAGTCACTATATTTACTCTCGCATCAGTACATTGGGCAGAAAGAACTGTTGCTACTAAGATATCTAAAGAAGTGCTAAAATTTAAGACAATCTTTGCTTTGGGGTACTCTTTTTTTAGTAAAAGTAATATCTTATCTATATTTTTCGTTGACATTAGTCTCCCATCTCTTGGGAGCTTTTCGGCACCGATTGGGACACCAAGACTAAATCAAGCGCCTTTCTTTCCTGTCTCTATCTCCTTTAGGATTTTTTCCAGTTGCTTCTTCTCATAAAGCCTGTAGTTGTTTATGGGATGGCGAGTTGCTTCTAACTTCTTCTCATTATCCCATCGTCTTAAAGTCATAGGAGATACGCCAAGAAAGCTGGCTGCTTGTTTGACAGTCATATAGTGGTTTAGTTTAACCATTTTACTATACCTTTGCTAACATTATACAAGTTTATTCATAAAAGTAAAGAAAATTTTTTGTTTTTTGAATGGTGGAATTAGGTTTTAATCTTTGGGTTCGGTGCGGGGAATGACTACAATTCCTTCAGGGGAGACGTGATATTTCTTTCGGTCTTCTTCTAAATTATAACCAATAACTGTTCTTGGGGGAATTTTGACATTCTTGTCGATAATTGTGCGTTTGATCCGCGCATACCTTCCAACGTCTACATTGTCCATAAGAATCGACTGGTTTACCTCGGAATAGCTGTGGATGAATACGTTTCTGCCTATTACAGAATCTCTTACTGTTCCACCACTAATGATGGTGCCTTCACAGACGATGGAGTTTAATGCTACACCTCGCCGTCCGTGTTCATCGAATACAAACTTGGCTGGTGGAAGTTCGGTGTAACTGGTGGTCTTAATTGGCCAGCGAGGACTGTAAAGGTTAAAGGAAGGTTTGACAGCACGAAGGTCCATATTTGCCTGATAGTAACTCTCAATTGTCCCTATATCGCGCCAGTAAGCAGTCTCTTCTGAGTCTTCCTCACCGGGGATCTTGTTTTCTTTAAAGTCGTAGGCAAAGACTTTCTTTTTCTGATAGAGGGTAGGAATGATGTCCTTCCCGAAATCGTGCTTGGTCTTTTTTCTTAAGACGTCCTCTTCCAGTTCACTTATCAATATGTCGGTGTTGAAAAAGTAATTTCCCAGAGAAGCTAAAGCTTCATTAGGTCGACCAGGAATGGCGCAGGGCTTTTTGGGCTTTTCCTGAAAGCCAATGATGAGACCATGTTCATCTACACTGATAATACCCAGTTGTGATGCATCTTTAATAGGAACGGAAACAGCGGCTACAGTAACATCGGCATTGTTTTTGATATGAAATTTCACCATCTGGC
>DAOVHK010000025.1 GCA_030671905.1 Clostridia bacterium
GCCTTCCAACCAAGCTGTTCAGCAACTTCAAAACCCAAAGTCTTCGAACCTTCTGCATAATAAGGCCGAATGTTTATGTTGACAAAAGCCCAGGGGAAATTATCTGCGATTTCACTGCAGAGGCGATTTACCTGGTCATAGTTTCCCTCTACGCCAATTAAGTTGGGTTGATATATGCCCGTTCCTATGACTTTGCCTTTTTCCAGATCTATGGGAATAAACACGAAAGCCTTTATTCCTGCATAAGCGCCATAAGCTGCCACAGAACAGGCTAAATTCCCTGTGGATGCGCAGGCTATAGTATCAAACCCCAACTCTACGGCTCTGGTTATGGCTACTGAAACTACCCTATCCTTAAAAGAATAGGTAGGATTTACTGCATCATTTTTTATATACAACTTTTCTAAACCTAACAATTTCCCTAAATTCCTGGCAGGTAAAAGGGGAGTGAATCCTTCCCCCAGACTGATAACACTTTTTGTCTCTACAGGCAATAAATCCCAGTATCGCCACTCGGAATTCGGACCTGTTTTTATCTTCTCCTGGGAAATATGTGCTTTAATCTGTTCATAATTATAGTCTACTTCCAAAGGACCAAAGCAGAACTCACAGACGTAAATTGCCTTTGCCTGATATTTCCTTCCACATTCCCTGCATTTTAAACCGCTTATCTTCTTCATCTTTCTCCAGTTGTCCAACAAGTTTATTGCTTTAAAAACTTGACTTTTTTAGTTAGGTATGCTTTTTATAAATTATAATATATATTACTTCTTTTGTCAAGTATATTTTTAAAAAAAATTTATTCCTGCCCTAAAGAAGTAAGAAAATGGGGTCAGCTCTATTTTTTTATCTGATTACCTTTACCCTCTTTGGTGGCCAGTATAAGAAAAGCGCTTTTCCTTTAATACTCCCTCTCTCTAAGGGACCCCAGAAACGGCTATCATAACTGTGGTCGCGGTTGTCACCCATCACAAAGTAGAAATCTTCCGGAACAACAAGGGGGCCAAGATTGTCACGGTTCCTATACATAAGAGGCATCTGCCTAGAGTTGGGATAAACCTTTTCATCTGTATAAATAGCGTATTCTTCCTCCTGTAGTTCACCATTAACATAGACTTTCTTATCTTTTATTTCAATTGTATCGCCAGGGACTCCGATACATCGCTTAATGAAATCCTTCTTGGGGTCAAGGGGAAACTGAAAGACGATTATTTCCTTCCGCTTGGGCTCCTGAAGGGGAAAGATGTATTTCTTACTGAAAGGAATATGGACTCCGTAAATAAACTTTGCTACAAAAAGGTGGTCGCCAATCTTAAATGTATCCATCATAGAACCAGAGGGTATCTTAAATGCCTGAATAATAAAAGACATTATTACCCATGCTAAGACCACTGCTACAAGCCCGGTGTTCACCCACTCTTTGGTCATGTTAACTTTTTTTAGGAGCTTCTCTTTTGCCCTTTTGGTAATCCACCTAAGCAATAAAGTCGCCACACCCAAAATTCCGGCAACGATTAACATTTTGAGCTCGGTCTGCATTTCCGGTAACTTAAAGAAGATAAAAAGTATGGCTGCAATTGTTATACCAGTACTTAGATAATACAAAATGGACACCATTTCCTTACTCCTCCTCATTAAATTTCAAGAATGTCAGGAATGCTTCCTGGGGAACGTCTACTTTTCCTAGTCTCTTCATTTTTTTCTTGCCTTCCTTCTGTTTTTCCAGAAGTTTCCTCTTTCTGGTAACATCTCCGCCGTATAACTTGGCAATTACATCCTTGCGGAAAGCTCTAATAGTTTCCCGAGCAATGATTTTGTTTTCGATTTTGGCTTGAATGGGCACAGGAATCTGCTGTCTGGGAATTACTTCCTTTAACTCCTTAGCAATCTTCTGTGCTCGATAATATGCCTTTTCCCGGGGAAGAATTACAGAAAGGGCCTCCACCGGTTGGTAATTTATCAGTATCACCAATTTCGCCAGATCTCCTGCCTTATAACCAATATGCTGATAATCGAGAGAAGCAAATCCATGGCTGACTGACTTCAACCGGTCATAGAAACCGGCTATCATTTCCGCAAGGGGCAATTCGTAAGTCAAAATTACTCTTTGAGGATTTATATACTTCATAGAAATAAATTTTGCCCTTCTTTTCTCCATAAGTTTCATTACTCCTCCCAGAAATTCACCGGGCAAAATAATGGTCACCCTGACGAAAGGTTCGGCAATCTCGGCAATCTCATTTTCTGGGGGAAAGTCGGCTGGATTATTTATATAGATTATCTCACTTTCTTCCTCTGGGGAAACCTTTTTCTTTTTCTTTCTTCCCTTAACCTTCTTTATCCGGTAAACTACATTGGGAGCAGTGATAACCAGAGCCAGGTTATATTCTCTCTCCAGGCGCTCCCTGATTATATCCATGTGCAGAAGTCCCAAGAATCCACAGCGAAAGCCATAACCGAGCACTGAGTCTTCTGCCTGGTACTCAAATGAGGCATCGTTTAGCCTGAGCCTCTCCAGAGCTTTCATCAAGCGTTCGTAATCTCCAGTATCAACAGGGTAGAGCCCGCAAAAGACAAAAGGCTTCACTTCCTTTAACCTGCCATAAGGTTTTGTTTTTGGCTTCGAGGGATCAATAATTGTATCCCCAATTTTCACACTATGTATATCTTTTATACCGGCAACCAGATACCCCACTTCGCCAGCCTTAAGGCTGGGAGCAGATGCCATTTTTAGATGAAACACGCCCAGTTCATTAACTTCAAAAACTTTTCCTGTAGACATCATCTTTATTTTCATTCCCTGTCGTAAGGTACCATCGAATACTCTTACATAGATAACTGCCCCCCGGTAAGGATCGAAGACCGAGTCGAAGACCAGTGCAGAAAGTGGTTCATCAGGAGAGCCACGAGGAGGAGGGATCTGGTGAACAATCGCTTCCAGCACCTCTTTTATCCCTTTTCCCAACTTAGCGCTTGTTTGGAGAATAGCACCCTCATCCACATTCATAATCTCCATAATTTGACGTTTCACACTTAATATATCTGCATTTGGTAAATCGATTTTATTTATCACCGGAATAATCTTTAGATTATTTTCCTTGGCCAGATAGGCGTTTGCCAGAGTCTGGGCCTCAACTCCCTGGCAAGCATCAACAACCAGAAGAGTCCCTTCACAGGCAACAAGACTCCGTGCCACTTCATAGGTGAAATCGACATGTCCCGGGGTATCAATTAGATTCAGAATATATTTCTTACCATCACTGGCAACATAGTCGAGTCTGATCGCTTTTGCCTTTATGGTAATTCCTTTCTCTCTCTCCAGGTCCATATCGTCCAGAACCTGCTCTCTCATCTCCCTGGCACTTACCGCCTTGGTAAACTCTAAAATCCTGTCGGCAAGAGTAGACTTACCATGGTCTATATGGGCAATAATGGAAAAGTTCCTTATATCTTCCCTCAATGTAGAATCTCTCCTATGGCAAATTCACAGTTTACATCGTTAATCTTGACAGAAATCAGCCTATTCAACTCATCCTCGCTTGCCGGGGCGAGGACTCTGATGTAGTTACTGGAAAAACCAGAATGGAAGGCTTTTCCGTTTTCCCTTTTTCCCTGCATTTTTCTTTCAAAGAGAACCATTAGTTCCTTGTTCAGATACTGCCGGTAAAATTTTTCTCTTAGCTCTTTTTCTAAATTATCGAGCATCCTGCTGCGCCATCTCATTTCAGAAGCAGAGACTTTCCCGGGTAATCTACTGGCCAGAGTGCCCGGCCTGGGAGAAAACCTGAATATGTGTATCTTAGAGAAACCCATTTTGTTCACAAAATCATAAGTATTGTAAAATCTTCGTTCTGTTTCACCAGGAAATCCCACAATCAAATCAGTGGAAATCCCCACATCAGGGATACTTTTGCGCACCATTTCCATAATCTTTTGATAATCCTGAGTCGTATATTTCCGATTCATCAGCTTTAACATGTGGTCATCGCCACTCTGCAGGGGAATATGGAGATGGTGGCATATTTTGGAAAGAGACTTCATTGCTCCAATGAATTCTTCATTAATATGCAAAGGCTCAATGGAACTAATCCTTATTCTCTCTAGCCCCGGTAAACAGTTGAGCTTCTCCAGAAGAGGAATGAACTGGTGATAACTCCCCAAATTGATGCCGCAAAGGACAATCTCTTTATACCCGGAATCCAAGAGCCTGTTAACTTCGCTTAATACCTCACTAATGGGTCTGGAGGAAACCTCCTTTCTCACATAGGGAATGATGCAGTAGGAACAGAAAGACCTGCAGCCATCCTGAATCTTTACAAAGGCGCGAGTGTGGTGAGGAAACTTGCTTATCAATTTAAGCTTTTCGGGAGATTCTCTGGTCTCTTCTATTGCAAAAGCTTCTTTTGCTAAATATTCTGCAATATGCCTCTTCTGGTAGTTATCAAAGACCTGACATTGAGGAGAAATTCTTTTTAACTCCTGGGAGCTCCTCTGGGCATAACATCCTGTCACCACTATTTTTGCCCTGCGGTTTCTCTTGAGAGCAGAACGGATATACTCACGGCACTTCTGGTCAGTCCTCAGGGTGACGGTGCAAGTGTTAATCAGATAATAATCGGCAGTCTGAGAAAAGGGAACTATCCTAAACCCTCTCTCTGCTAACTCTTCTTCAATAAGGGCTGTCTCGTACTGGTTAACCTTACATCCCACAGTATATGTAGCAATACTCTTTTGTCCCATATTTACTTGGTCGGGCACCACTTTGGGGCGCCAATAATTTAATGGTGACCTTTCTTGAACAGGTCGAGGAACTTATCCTCATACTGCCTATATATATCCCATCTGTCTAGTTCTGTTTTTAATTCTCTTGCTCTGGAGATGTCTTTTTTTGCTTCCTGGAAGAGTTTTTGGATCTTCTCTTTAGCAGAATCTGGAATCCTGGTGTGGGCGCTAAGGCCCTCTTTTATTTTCTCAATTTCCTCGTCACTTATTGGTTTTTTTGGCTCATGTACTCCATGAAGCTTAAAGTAATCGACAAATTTTTCAATCTCCCCCTGTATTTGCTTTGCCTGGTAATCGAGCCCTGAGGTGTCTACTTCCATTCCCAGCATCTTACACAGGACTTCCAAAACTGCCTTAGAGGATTTAGGATTCTCTATCTGGATAGTATAGTAGGGAAGTTCACCTAACAAGCAGATGCCTTGAAATCCTTTCTCCTTTGCCACTGCTAACAATAACCCATTCATCCCGCTGATTTGCCCCTCGTTCATCAAAGAGACCCCGTAACCTATTAAATCCTTTGCCAGGAGAGGATGGGTTACCACTCCCCAAACTTTGGGCTTGTTGGTATGTTCCATAACAGAAGGCATGGCTGCAAAAGTATACACTCTCTCCACCCCAAACTTTCCCACCAAATCCAAAATTTCACAAGCAAATTCATACTCTTTTTCCGGGGAAGGTTGAGCTTCGCCTAAAAAGATTACCAGGTCATGAGAAGACCTACTGTCTTTCCAGTAGTAGAACTTGCTCTTGGGAAATTTCGGTATTTCTATGATATTACCCTGGATAGAGGCACCCACAGGGTGGAAGAATGCGCCAGCTTCAATCTCTCCGAATTCCTCTGCTCTCAACTTCTCCCTCAAATAAGTGACTGCTTTTAACGCCACATTTCCCATGCCCGGCCATGCTGCAACCAGATAAGGACTATTCAATTTAGGCTCTTTTTGAAGTTTAACCATTCTTTTCTCCTTTCAAAACATCATAATTAAAGTTCATAAATTACTTTAAAAATTTGTCAAAAACTTAACTAATATCAATATTTTCGTGTCATTTGAAACTTAAGAAAATACTTTAAGTTTACTGTTCTTCCACTCCCCTGATCAGAGCCACTCAATCAGCCCAAGTCTCGTGATTCGTAAAGGGCTGCTATGGCAACAACCAGTCCTGCAGTTTCCGTACGCAGTATCCTGGAGCCCAAACTGACCGGGACCACTCCCGCTCTCTTTGCCTCCTCCACCTCCTTGGGAGTAAACCCACCTTCAGGACCAATAAATATAGCCAGAGGCACCTTAGAAATCCCGCCTCCTACACTACTTCTCAGCATCTCTCTTAAGTGGTTCTTCTCTTCCATTTCCCAGGCGATTATGCCCACCTGGGGCTTTCTCGCTGAAAACTCCTCCAATGCCTGGGAGAAATTTAAAACAGGACCCACTTTGGGTACGACGCCTCTTCCCGATTGTTTTGCCGCTTCCCGGGCAATCTTCTGCCAGCGAAGAGCTCTCTGTTTAATCCTTTTACAATCGAGTCTTACTATGGTTCTTTCAGTAGTTATGGGGACTATTTCTAAAATACCGATCTCCGTAGACTTCTGAATAATGAAGTCGAGCCTATTCCCTTTAGGAATCGACTGGAAAAGGGTTATCTTGAGTTTTGGCTCTGTTTCCTTTCTTTTTTGGGTAATTATCTCTGCTTTTACTCTGGGAAGCCCTGTAGATCTATCTATCTCCAAAATCCTCACTCTGAATTCATTCCCATACCCATCAAATATATCTATCTTATCCCCTTCCCTCTTTCTGAGGACAGTTATAATATGCTTTGCTTCATTGCCGGTAATCAAAACTTCGTTACCCTTTATATCTTTTGAAGATACAAAAAAATGGGGCATTGCTAAACACCCCGTTAAAAAGTAATAAGTTTGAAGGTTCGGGCTTTATAACTCTGGGATATTTCATTGCCCGAACATCTTTTTGAAAATTCCTTTACTATGTTCACGTTCCAGATGTCGGAACTCTTCCAGCAATTTCTTCTGCTCAGAGGTGAGCTTACTGGGCACCTGGACAATCACTTTTACATACTCATCCCCCTGACCTCTACCATGAATGCTGGGCATCCCTTTTCCCTTAAGTTTAAATACTTTATCTGTAGGTGTGCCCAGAGGAACACGCATTTTTACACTACTTTTTAGAGTGGGAACTTCGACCTCGCCACCAAGGCAAGCTATAGTAAACAGTATGGGAACCTCTATATACAGGTCGTTTCCTTCACGCTCAAAAGTCTTATGGGGCTTTACATGGATTACCACATAGAGGTCTCCACTGGGACCACCCAGTTCTCCGGCTTCGCCTTTTCCCCTCACCCTTATGCTTATTCCTGTATCCACTCCTGGGGGAATCTTTAAAGAAATAGAAGAACTCTTTTTAACTTTGCCTCTACCATTACATACCGCACAGGGTGTCTCAATGACTTCACCTGAGCCACCACAGCGACTACAGGTCTGAGAAAAACTGAAAGTAAAGAATCCTCCCCGGCCATAACTGAGCTGCCCTGTACCCTGGCACTGGGGACAAGTCTTCCTTCCTGTTCCCCTCTTGGCGCCAGTCCCTGCACATTGGGAACAGGTTACCGTATGGAAAATCCCGATCTCTTTCTCTGTCCCTGTGGCTGCCTCTTCCAGGGTTATACTCTGAGTATATTCGAGGTCTGCACCTCTGGTTGCCCTTCTCCTCCTACCTCTGCCTGCGCCAAAGAAATCGAAAAGGTCGCCAAAGACCGACTCTCCAGAGCCGAAACCACGCAAAATATCCTCAAAACCCCTAAAATCTGCCCCACGGAAAATATCTTCATAGGTGTAACTGGCATCGATTCCAGCATGGCCGAACTGGTCGTACTGGACTTTCTTCTTGGGGTCAGAAAGCACAGCATATGCCTCGGATATCTCTTTAAACTTTTCCTCTGCTTCTTTCTTCTTCTCCGGGGCAACTCTATCAGGATGATACTGAAGGGCTAAACTACGAAATGTCTTCTTTATCTCATCCCGAGAGGCATCCCTGCCTATACCCAAGACCTCATAATAATCCCTCTTAGCCAAATCTTTCTACCCCTATAACAATTTGCCGAAGTCTACTTTTTCTCCTCGCCTTCGTCTTTTTCTTTGTATTCAGCCTCAATTACATCTTCTTTCTTCTTTTCTTCTTTTTTCTCCTCTTTCTTTGTCTCTTTTTCTTCTTTTGGCTTTGCTTCCCTCTTTTTCGCTGCTTCCTTATAGACTTCTTCAGCTAATTTATGGGAAGCCTGGTTAAGCTCTTCCTGAGTCTTTTTTATCTTCTCCAGGTCATTTCCTGCCAAAGCCTCCTTTGCCGCTTTCAATGTTTTCTCTATTTTTTCTCTCTCCTCTTGGGAAACTTTATCTCCATACTCCTTCAATGACTTCTCTGTGGAATAGACCACCGTATCCGCCTGATTTCTCAGCTCAGCTTCCTCTTTTCGCTTCTTATCCTCACTGGCAAATTTCCCCGCTTCCTTAACCATCTTTTCTATTTCTTCCTCAGAGAGTTTCATAGGAGCAGTAATTTTCATGCTCTGTTCTTTCCCTGTTCCCAAATCTTTTGCAGTCACATGAAGGATGCCATTTACATCTATATCAAAAGTTACCTCAATCTGTGGTATCCCACGAGGGGCAGGGGGTATACCTACAAGTTGAAATGTCCCCAGTTCAGTATTATCCCTGGCCATAGGGCGTTCTCCCTGCAAGACATGGACGTCTACTGCTGGCTGGTTATCTGCTGCAGTGGAGAAGATTTGACTTCTCTTAGTAGGAATGGTAGTATTCTTTTCAATCAGTTTGGTGAATATTCCTCCCAATGTCTCTATTCCCAGGGAAAGTGGTGTTACGTCCAAGAGCTGGATTTCCTTAACATCTCCGGTAACCACACCAGCCTGGATGGCAGCGCCCATAGCCACGCATTCCATAGGGTCAACACCTCTCTCAACCTTTTTCCCGATGAGGTTCTCCGCAAAGCGCTGAACAATGGGCATCCTTGTAGGTCCCCCCACCAGAATTATGCGGTCAATTCCGTCAGGAGTAGTCTTGGCATCTTTGAGGGCTTGGTCTACCGAGTCCCGGCACTTCTCCACAGTAGGGGTAACCAGCTCTTCTAACTTCGCTCTACTTAGGCTCTTTATCAGGTGTTTTGGTCCAGTAGCATCAGCAGTAATGAAGGGAAGGTTAATTTCTGTGGTAAGGGTAGTGGAAAGCTCAATCTTTGCCTTTTCTGCTGCCTCCCTTAGCCGATGAAAAGCCATTTTGTCGTTTCTCACATCTATACCTGTTTCCTTCTTAAACTCCTCTGCTAAATAATCAATTAGAGTATTATCCATATCTGTCCCGCCGAGCTGGGTATCTCCAGCAGTTGCCTCCACATGAAAGCCACTGGTCTTTTCTGTCTTATCAAAGTACATATCCAGAATGGTAACGTCGAGAGTTCCTCCTCCAAAGTCGAAAACCATAATCTTCTGTTCCTTTCCCGCCTTGTCTATTCCATAAGATAAAGAAGCTGCTGTTGGTTCATTGATAATCCTCTCCACATCTAATCCGGCAATTCTACCCGCATCCTTTGTAGCCTGTCTCTGATTATCATTAAAGTAGGCAGGGCAGGTAATTATCGCTTTCTCTATTTTTTCGCCCACAAATGCTTCTGCATCCTCTCTTATCTTCTGCAGGATGAACGCGGATATCTCCTGAGGAGTATACTCCTTTCCCAAAATTTTATACTTATAGTCAGTACCCATCTTTCTCTTTGCCGCCAGCACTGTTCCTTCGGGATTGGAGACCGCTTGTCTCCTGGCAGGCTCTCCCACAAGTCGCTGTCCATCCTTTGTAAAAGCGACATAAGAAGGAAAAGCCTTCCCCCCCAGGGTAGTACCTTCGGCACTGGGAATAATTGTAGGTTTTCCTCCCAGCATAACTGCTGCTGCAGAATTGGAAGTTCCCAAATCAATGCCTATTATCTTTGCCATTTAATAACCTCCTTTAGAATTAAGTCAGATTTCTATTTACTGGAGTGTCAAACGAAAGTTTGACCAGTTGGGCGACCATAAAGGTCGCCCCTACGCGATTACACTCCAATTTTTCAGTTATTTATCTTGTTTTTTAGCCTTGGCTACTACTACCATTGCTGGCCTTATAACTCTATCATGGAGAAGGTAACCAGGACATATTTCCTTTAGTATCTCGTTATCCTTATGTTTATCCGATTCTTGATACTCAACCGCATGATGTAAATTTGGGTTAAACTTTTCTCCCTGAACCTTCAATTTCTTTAACCCTTCCTTTTCCAGCACCTGTTTAAACTGCTTATGAATTAACTCTATTCCTTTTTTAATCGACTTAGCTTCATTTTTCTCATCTCTGGTTGAATGTAGGGCGAGGTCTAAACTGTCCAGTATGTTAAGGAGCTTAACCACTAGTTCCTGTTTACCAAACTCAACCAATTCTTCCTTCTCTTTTTCTATCCTCTTTCGATAGTTGTCGAACTCCGCCTTAAGCCTCAAAAGCTGGTCGTAGTAGCTATCAGCTAATTTCTTTTTCTCTTCAAACGATTGTCTCAATATCTCCAGTTCGCTCAGTTTATTTTCCAATTGGGAATCTATTGCCGGTTCTGAAGGCTTTTCTCCACATTTCATCAGATGTTTATCCTCCTTCTGAGTTTAATATATTATTAACGACTTTGGCTATGAAATCGACTAAAGCGACCATCTTGGGATACTCCATCCTCTTAGGCCCGATTATCCCTAATGCACCCACTACCCTATTTCCAGATTTATAGGTAGAACTCACTACACTGAAATCCTTCAATTCGGGATATAAATTCTCCCTTCCAATTAGCACTTTTACACCCTCACTCTGGATAAGTCTTCTCACAATATCGAGAATAATCCTTTTCTCTTCTATAGCCCGAAAAACAGACCCCACCCCTGCGTAATCATATAAGTCTTCTTTAACAGAGGCCAAAATATTAGCCGAACCTTCCAGATATATCTCAGACTCTTCAGAAGTGAAAGCTTGACCTATCAAGCCCTTTGCAGCCTGCAGTAAACCGAGATATTTATTAGATTCCTGTTCAATTATCCTATTCATCTTTTCTCTCATTTGAGATAAGGGTAAACCAGAGAGTTTCTCGTTTAATAATTCAGAAATTCTATATAGTTGACTCCGTTTCAAGTCATAGTTAAGTTGGATAGTCTTGTGTCTGATCAACCCGGCCTGAATGACAAGGACAGCCAATATCCTCTTTCCTCCTAAGGGGACCAACTCAATATGCTTAAGGAAACTCCTCTCCAGCGTAGGACTCAATATAAAGCCAGCATGGTGGGAAATATGAGATAACATTTTGCTCGTCTGCCGCAAGACCTCTTCCAGTCCTCTTCTCTTAGCTCGATATTCCCTCTCGATGCGCCTTTCTTCTTCCTGAGTTAACTTTTGCGCCTCCATCAGGCGATTCACATAAAAACGGTAACCCTTATCTGTGGGAATTCGACCTGCCGAAGTATAGGGATGAGTCAAATACCCCTCCTCTTCCAGCTCTGCCAGAACATTACGCACAGTAGCAGAACTAAAAGGAAAATCGTAATCCCTGACAATCATCCTGGAAGCCGCAGGTCTTGCTGTCCTCACATAATGGTGAATTACCACTTGCAGGATCTTCTTTTTTCGCTCCTTAAAATCGTTCATATCCATCGCTTACCCCTAAATTAGCACTCCCAACAGCAGAGTGCTAATAGAAATATAACATAAAGGACTTTACTTTGTCAAGTATACCAGCCCCTTGAATTACTAATATTATGGAAAGGCTCTTTTTTCTTTATTTCCCAATTTCATAATTTAATCCTCGTAGAAACTCCCACCATAACGAGTTCTCCAATACTAATCCATATTCGACATAAAAACGAAAGCAAAATCGCTAAAGATAACGGGAAAAAATTACTCAATAAGAGGGATAGAATCCCTTCTCTCACTCCCAATCCAGCGGGAGCAAATAAAGCCATTACACCTATGGTGCTAGAAATAGCAAATGAACCGGTGATAATTGGAATTTTAGACGGAGCAATAAAAGTCACGGAATTTATCAAAAAATAAAAAGCAATGCCAAAACAAAACCAACTCATAAAGTAATATGTCATTATAGAACATATTTGAAAAAAATTCAGCTCTATTTTTATTGGTTTTTCCTTTACCAAACGTAAGAAAAAATTTGTAATTCTTGTTAAAACCTTTGGATGAATAATCATAAAGGACATTATCACAACAATTATTAAGAAAAATGGATGAATATTTATCTTAAATCCGGGACTAATTAAAAACGCTATCAAGAAAATCAGTATCCCGCTTATTGTGGCCAATGCCAATTCCAGTACCACAGAAAGCAAGGCCTTGCTGGTGGGTATACCCAGTTGCTGACAGAAATATATTCTTCCCGCCCATTTCCAGATTTTCCCAGGTAGATATTTCCCTAACTGGGAATAAAAAATAATCTTAAGACCCTTAAAAAATGGTAAAGAAACACCGATTCTTTTAAGAATTGATTTCCATCCAAACGTGAAAATAAGAAAAAATCCAAAGAGAAAAAAGACAGAAATAATAAGTAAGGGAACATTAAAATGTAATTGTTTAAAATCAATTTGACCCCAATTTCTATATAAGTTCTTTCCTAAAAAATAAAATATACTTAAGATAGCACATATTTTTGCTATTGATTTTGTAACCTTTTTAATATGCATCATACATCTCCTTAATTTAACTGTTCGTTTTAATCTTTAATAAAAAGCAAAAAATACAAATCAATATTTATTATTGACCGAATATAATTTACCATAAAAAGACAGAAAATTCAAGCTGATTTCTCAGGGGGTACTAAACTAAAAAGTTGACTTTCTCTAAGCAATAGAGTAAAATATAAAACAATCATGGAAAAATCGATTTCTCAGTTCGATGCTTATGAATATCGAGGCGCAGGATTACAACAAATTATAAGGAGCCTTGCCTTAGTTCTGGGAATTGATGAGGAAACAGTAAGCAAAGAGCTGTCTCCAGATAAGATTTCGCTTCTCGTGGAAACACTTTCCTTGGAAGAATCTCCTTTTATTGAAAAAAATTTAAGGAAATACCTTGGCCCCATGCTGAGAACTTTTTCTGCCCAAAAAAGGCTATTTTTTACAAACATTCTAAAAAGGCTTAGAAATCCTAGAAGAACAGTCGGTTTGAATAAACCTTCAAATGGTTTTTATAATCAACTCATTTGTAACATAAGAAAAAAACTCAATCTAACACCTTCACTTTGGAGTGGCAAGAAGAGTGTTATTTGTATAACTTATGACATAGATAATTCTCCCGCATATGAATATATTAAAGAAATAATGAATATTAATGAGAGGTACGGAATTGTTGGAACATTCAACTTTGTAACACACTATGATTACAAAATAGAAAAAAGATTAATACAATTCTTAACAGCTGGTGGTTGCGAAATTGGACTTCACGGATACTTTCACGACATAGGACTTGCTTATAGAAAAAAGAATAAAATAAAAGAGAGATTATCGTGGGCAATTAATAAAATTCCGTGTGAGGTCAAGGGATTCAGGTCTCCCGCTCTGTCGGTGAGCAGAGCACTTTTTGAAGTCCTTACAGAAATAGGAATTGAGTATGATTCTTCTCTTCAGGTAACAATTCCTTTCTACAAGTCTGTGGGAGCATCTTTTCCATACCTTTATCCCGGTCTCCATCTTTGGGAAATACCTCTCACAATTCAGGACGATACTTTCTTCAGGGATGCGAATTTGAACGAAAGAGAAGCTTTGGAACTTTTATTATCTGTAATAGAAGATATCACAAACTTTGGAGGGGTTAGCGTAATCAACCTTCACCCGAACATTATGAAAGACAAAAGATGGTTTTACAACAACTTTCTAAATTACCTGAAAAATAACAGTCGATACCGGTTATGTACTATGTACGATTTAGTTAAAAATATGAGGGAGAGAATGGCAAAATAATAATGGAAACAGCTCTAATTACAAATGGACTCAGTCCAAAATCATTAGTCTGTGCTAGAAGTTTGGGTAAGCGTGGCATTTACGTTATCGTATGCGATTGTAAAAGATTTACTCCAACATTCTTTTCAAAATATTGCAGGGAGTACTTTCTCTATCCTGATCCCGAGAAGTATCCAGATGATTTCGTTGACACAATCCTAAATTTCCTAAAAAGAAAAAAGGTAGACGTTATTTTGCCAATGAATAGTACAGAAACACTACTAATATGCAAACACAAAGATAAATTAAGCAAATATGTGAGAGTTCCCTTTGGAGATTATGAAAAAGTAATGTTAGTTCATGACAAAAAGAATCTTTCAGAAATTATCTCAAATTTAAGAATTAAAGCGCCTGCTACCCACTATATCAAAAATATCCAAGAACTCTTTGAAAAAATGCATAAAATTTCCTGCCCGGCGGTAATTAAATTGAGAAGGTCGACGGGGAGCAGGGGAATCTGGTATGTAAATTCCAAGCAGGAACTATTAACTACTTACCGTAAAGTAGTGAAAAATTACTGCCTATTACCGGAGGAATATCCCATCATTCAAGAATATATTTCTGGAGCAGGTGCAGGAGTCTCGATGTTATTTGACAGAGGAAAAATGAAAGCAAAATTTTCACATTTGAGACTGCGGGAATATCCCATATCCGGCGGTCCTAGTACCCTCAGAATCAGCATACAGGAAGAAAAAATGGAGCAGATAGCAAGAAAACTGATGGAAACCATAGGCTGGCATGGGGTAGTTATGGTCGAATTTAAATTAACCAGGGATAGGACTCCGGTTCTCATTGAGGTCAATCCAAGGATCTGGGGCTCAATTAACGAGGCAGTGGCTTCTGGAATAGATTTCCCCTTCCTCATTTACCAACTGGCTTTTGAACGTGAAATCCCGGAAGTGCTCGAGTATAAAATCGGAATGAAGACTCGCTTCATTTTCAACGATATCCGAGCTATATTGAAATTAATCTTGTCCTTGAGGGCTTCGCCTATTCAGTTAAAGAATATATTTACTCTTTTCAGTAAAAATCTCAAATACGATGTCTTTTCGCTCGAAGATCCCGTTCCATTCTTAATCTATTTCTTCTGGGCAATAAAAGAATTGTTACTCCCGAACCGCTA
>DAOVHK010000149.1 GCA_030671905.1 Clostridia bacterium
GAGTCAGGTTCGACTCCAACATTGAGTTTTTGGGACAGGGTACAATCTGGGTAACTGGCGGCTCTGGTACTTATGGGTTGGAACTTGCCTCCAATGTGTACGGTGAGGGTGGTGGTTATGCAGATACAAATCTCATTGTTTCGGGAGGGACCTGGAGTGGAGCTGATATCATGATAAACTCCAACGTTAAGATTAGCGGTCTTATTTCTGGCACCACACAAGTAGACGCTAATTCAAATGTGGAAATAAATGGAGTCATAGAATCTGGTGGAACTATCAACGTAGACGCAAATGTGACCATAGAGTGGGGGGAATTAAGTTTTCAAGTGCCCCTAACAGGCTCTCCACAGGCAACTATCGTGAGGTCCTGGCAAGAGTTATAATATTAAAAATTATTTAGTTTAGATATGAGATGGAAAAAAGGACTTATTTTTTTATATTTATTCTTGCCATTTTTTTCTTCTGTCAACCTGCATTAATCTGCTTCGCCGCTGGCACAAGTGGAGCCATAATTTTAAAGCAGACCAGTGGTGCCCGCCCTCTGGGAATGGGAGAAGCCTTTGTTGCTGTGGCTGATGATGTGAATGCTCTCCATTTTAATCCTGCCGGATTGGCCCAGATTAAAAGACATCAAATTAGTGTAATGTATCTGGATAGTTTAGTAGATACCTGGTATGGATTCATTGGTTACGCATATCCGATAGGAGGGAAAGTCGAAAGGCAACGAGGCAGGAGAAGGTTTAAGTCAATAAAGGCGCGAAGAAACCGGGGAACAATTGCACTGGGCGTCTCTTCTTTGCAGGCGGGAAAGATGATTCTCCACCCGGAAGGTAACACTGTGCGTGCCGAGGAAGACTATTTAGCAAATTTAGGCTTTGGCTATATTATCTGGAGAAGTACTGAAAAAGTTAAGAAAAGAAGGCGCAGGGCAAGGGCTACTGGTGAGTTGAGAAATGAAGTATCTTTAGGAGTGGCCATTAAACTCGTCTATTCAACTTTAGTCCAGAAGTATTCGGCTATGGCTTATGCGGTTGATGTGGGAGCGCTGGGAAAGTTTATAGTGGGAAAGAACAGATTTCTTCTGGGAATTGCAGGACAGAACCTGGGGACGAAGATTAAATTTGAAGAAGAAGGAGATTCCTTGCCTTTGACAGTGAGAGCGGGTGCTGCTTATCAAATGAGCTTTAAACAGGAACATAGACTTACCATAAGCACAGAGGCAGTAAAGCCAAATGATGGTGATTTTAAAGGAAGTGGGGGTATGGAATACTGGTACAGGGAAATTTTTGCCTTAAGGGCTGGCTATAAAGTTGGCTACGATTTGGACTCTTTTACTTGTGGAGTGGGTTTCGTATGGAAAAATTTTCAGCTCGATTATGGCTGGGGGATGAGTACTAGCAAAATGGGTGATAACCACCGATTTTCTTTAACAGCGAGGTTTTGAGATTGAATAGAAAGAAATTTCTTATTCTTTTTGCACTCTTAATAGGTTTTAGTGGCATTACTAAAATTGTTGAGGCGGGCACGCTTAGTGATTCTGGAATGGACCTGACCAATTTGTATACTAGTTCTGTGGCCTGGGGAGATATAGACAATGATGGAGACTTTGACCTGGCTATAATGGGCTGGGATGGAACAAACAGGCATTTCCAAATCTACAAGAATGGAGCGAATAATAGGTTGACTCTTTCCCAAAGCCTGACAGGAGTTAGCAACGGTTGCCTATCCTTTGCTGATTACGATAGAGACGGCGACCTCGACCTGGCAATCACCGGCAAGGTAACAGAGTATGGCACTACTAAAATCTACCAGAATGATGGAAATGGAACTTTTAGCGATAGTGGGATAGAGATGATAGATGTATATAGTAGTGGGCTTGCCTGGGGAGATTATGATAATGATGGTGATTTAGACCTTGTGGTTATAGGAGCACGTATGGGGGCGCCGGGAACCGTAGCCAAAATATATAAGAATAAGGGAGATGGCACTTTTGAGGATAGTGGGATAACAGATTTAACGGCTGTGGCCAGTGGCTCTGTTGCCTGGGGAGACTATGATAATGATGGCGATTTGGATTTGGTTTTAAGTGGGGAGGTGGATTTAGCTAATTTTATCTGCAAGATTTATGAGAATGACTACGGAAGTAGTCCATCCAGCCCTTTTTCCACAAGCGCGGATTTAACCTTAACCGGGGTCAGGAACAGTTCTTTAGCCTGGGGAGACTATAACAATGATGGATGGTTAGATATAGCCATTTGTGGAGAATCGACCACAGAATATGTCTCTGAAATCTATCAGAATGATGGGGACGGAACGTTTACCAAGACAGTTGATACCGATACTTTGACTGGAGTTTACAATAGCTCTTTGGCCTGGGGAGACTATGATAATGATGGAGACCTTGATCTGGTAGTAGTAGGATTAACCAGTGGAGAGACGCCGAGTTCAAAAATATATAAGAATAGTAGCGGCACCTTTAGTGAAGATACACAGAGTTTAGACGATGTAGACCAGGGTAGCGTTGCCTGGTGCGATTATGATGGAGATAAGGATATCGACCTGGCTTTGACAGGTTTCTCTGGCAGTGCGGTCACAAAAATTTATAAGAATAATGAATCTGCAAACAGTCTTCCTACTCCTCCTGACAGTAGCCTGTTTCAAACGACTTATAATTCTGCTACCAAGGAACTTACTATAACCTGGACCAGTGGCTCGGACAACGAGACTACTCCAGCAACTGGTCTGTATTATAACTTCCGAATTGGCTCAGAATCGGGGAAAGACGACCTTGTGGCAGCAAGATATGGAAGCCCTCTATTAGGAAATTTTATTTCTAAAAGCACTACTACAGTGCATACTCGCACTTTCAGCCTTTACGCTAAAGGATACTACTGGAATGTTCAGGCAATAGATACTGGTCTGGGACGTAGCTGGTCTCAAGAAGGAACAGGGAGTGGCTGGTCTGATGAGGGCCACTATGAAGATGGAACACCTCCGCCAGCGCCGGAGACACCTACTGATGAGGGCGAGTATACATACAATACTACAATTCGTTTTAGCTGGACTCAGAATAATCCTGACCCTGAAACAGCAATCTATAATTATAGGTTACAGGTAAGGTCTCAAGAAGATGGAGAAGTAATATTTGATGGCAATGTAGGTGACGTTAAGAGTTATAGCGTCTCAGGATGTGAATATAATTTGACGTATGAGGCTCGTGTGAAAGCACAGAGTGGCGGTGGCTATAGTGGCTGGTCGGGCGGGAGCAATGGGATAATGGTTGTTCGCCTACTTGATATAGTTAACAACTTGATTCATCCCAGGAAAGCAGACAAGACAGCAACCATCAAGTACTTTATAATAAGTCCAGCCAAAGTTACTCTAAAAATCTATAACCTGATGGGTGAGCTGGTGCTGAGTTTAGTGGATAATGATAATAGAGGTCAGGGGATGCATCAGGAACCCTGGTCAGGAGAGAATGAAAAGGGCTCAACCATAGCCAGTGGAATCTACTTAGTGCACATAGAGGTGGAAGGAGAAAGTGCAACAGAAAAGATATGTGTAGTGAAATAAGGAGGGTAA
>DAOVHK010000157.1 GCA_030671905.1 Clostridia bacterium
AGAAAAAATGAAGACAACAGATGCTTTTCTTATAGGTATAATGCAAGGTGTAGCTATCATTCCAGGGATATCTCGCTCAGGAGCTACTATATCTACCGGGCTTTTGCGAGGAATAAAAAAAGAGCTTGCCTTTCGCTACTCCTTTCTTCTTTCTATTCCTGCTATTATAGGCGCCTTAGGACTCCAGTTAAGAGAGGCTCTCCTTGAACAGACTCTTCCTTCTCACCCATTTCCCTGGATAGGAGGAGCTTTAGTAGCAGCCATTATTGGCTATATTTCCCTTGTTATTTTTCGAAAAATTATTCTGGGGAAAAAACTTCATATCTTCGCTTACTATTGCTGGACAATAGGAACAATTTCACTTATAATACGTATAGCCATTTAAACAAGTTACCCCCTCTCCCTTCCCTCTCCCCTGTGGGGAGAGGATTGAGGTGAGGGGAAAAAGAAAATTCCTATATAATGAACTTAGAGAAAGGAGAAAGAGAAAATAATGTCTCAATACGGAAAAAAACGTGTAACTAACCGAAAGAAAGTCAGTTATCGACGTAAATCAGCCGCGGTGATTAAGAGTAGACGAAGAAAGGGAAGGAAGAAAATTTGAAAAATTAGGAAAGAGAGGCATAATCATAAGGTTAGCAAAACCCTGGTTAGAGAAGATTGTTTGAAATAAAGCAAAAGGCCTGTCTTTCTTAAATACTTCTAGAATCTCTTTGGGCAAAACTCCCCGCTTTTTTCTCTTCTGCTTTGCATCATTTTTCTGTACCTTAATCCTACCAAAATAAATCACAGAAAGAATGCCAAATACAGCACCTAAAGAATCATAATAATAGGCTTCCCGCATAAAAGAGGGTATTCTTCGATTAAAAAACAACTTTGTCCTCCTAATATATAATTAAGCACAGAGTATACTCCTCTATTTTGATCCGTCAACAAATACCGAAGGACAATCTCGTATTGCGTATATCGTATATGGTATGTCGTATATGGTGAAAAAAATTTTAAGACGCACAAACGGCTCATAGTTCATTGTTCATTGACCTACTAGCCCGTTAACTGACTGGTTCACCGTTCGTTCTTTTCATCGATGAACTACGATTTTGTGTTTTTTCTTGTTTTTTTCGATGAACTATGAACTAATTAAGAGAGGATTAAGGTGAGGGGACACCAGCAACGAATTTGACATTGGGCGCAGGTTCGTTATCATACATACAAACTCTTATCAGGAGGTTTTCTAAATGGGATGGGGATTTGAAAAGGAAAAATTGGATGAAAGAAAAATAGCTAAACTAAAAGAGATGGGAAGACTGGCTCGAGGAGATATCTTGAAGATGACCACCCTGGCCAAATCAGGTCATCCGGGAGGGTCAATGTCCAGTATAGACATTTATCTAGTTTTATATTTCTGTGCCAATATAGAGCCGGCTAATCCCTGCTATCCTGAGCGTGACCGTATTGTAGTGAGTCATGGGCACACTTCCCCTGGAGTATATGCTGCCCTGGCTCAGCGAGGGTTTTTCGACAGAGACAGAGTTATTGCTGGGTTCAGAAAAGCAGGAACCATCTTTGAAGGACATGCAGAACGAGGAGTTCCTGGTGTGGAATGGGATAGTGGGAATCTTGGCCAGGGACTATCTGCTGGCTGTGGCTTTGCCCTGGCCGCAAGACTCCATCATAAAAACTACCAGGTTTTTGTAGTTATGGGAGATGGTGAACAATCAAAGGGTCAAATAAGTGAAGCCAGACGACTGGCCAAAAAATTTCAATTAAGTAATATTACGGTAATCATTGATTATAACCGCCTGCAGCTTAGCGGCTCCTTAAAAAAAATTATGCCCCAAAACATCAAAGCGAATTACCTGGCTGACGGATGGGATATTCTGGAGATTGATGGTCATAATTACCAGGAGATATACCAGGCTTTGCGAGAAGCAGTAAATAATAAAAACTCTCCGGTGGCTATCATGGCCCAAACGACTATGGGAAAAGGGATATCTTTTATGGAGGATAAGTTCGAATTCCATGGCGTGCCTCTCTCTTTTGACCAATGTAAAGCTGCCTTACCGGAACTCGGTTTTAATGACAACTTAGACGAATACTTCACTCAAATGGAAGAAGAAAGAAAAAGGGATTCAGGAGAAAGAATTAGCAGGGAAAGAGTGGTAAAAAAGATAAATATTATCACGGGTAGGCCTCACACTTACACACAGGAAGAGAAAATTGATAACCGAAGTGCTTTTGGAAATGCCCTGGAAGACCTGGGCAAACTCAACCTATCTCAGCAAAACTCCACCCCTATTGCAGTGCTTGACTGTGACTTGATAGGTTCGGTGAAGACAGGCAAATTCGCTGCTGCTCATCCAGAGCATTTCTTTCAAGCAGGAATTCAGGAACATAATACAGCCACAGTTGCCGGAGCCCTCTCCGTTGAAGGTATAGTCACTTTCTTCGCTGATTTTGGTGTTTTTGGAGTCGATGAAACTTACAACCAACAGCGACTGAACGATATAAATCAAACCAATCTGAAGCTTATTTGCACCCATAATGGAATTGAGGTTGGTCAGGATGGAAAGACTCACCAATGTATAGATTATGTAGGAATAATAAACAACCTTTATGGATACAAGATTATTATTCCTGCTGACCCCAACCAGACTGACCGAGTTATCCGTTATATAGCCAGTGTATGGGGTAACTTTTTCGTAGGAATGGGGCGTTCCTCGGGGCCAGTAATCTTTACTGAAAATGGTAAGCCATTATTTGGAGATGACTATCAATTCTGTTATGGAAAAGCAGATAAAGTGCGTGAAGGTAATCAAGCAGCCATTATTTCTATGGGAGGAATGCTCAGTTATGCTATCCAGGCCTGGGAGATTTTGAAGAAAAAAGGATATCAGGTACAGGTGATAAATGTATCCTGTCTCACCGACTTAGATAAAGAAAGACTAAAAGAAGCCGCTCAAACGGGAGCAATAGTCACCTACGAAGACCACAATATCAACACTGGGCTGGGAAGTGTGGTGGCTAATTTCCTTGCTGAAAATTCTCTCAATCCTCATTTTAAAAAGATGGGAGCAAAGGCTTATGCTGGTTCAGGCGCACCAGTGGAACTTTTTAAAATGCAAGGATTGGACGTTGACTCTCTGGTCAAAAATGTGATAAAGCTCATTGAATAGTCCATAGTCCATAGTTCATGGTTCATTGTTCATCGATAAGAAATAAGGAAAATCACTCTGAGGTATTTCTTGACAAAGTGTAAGACAAGAATATAATTTACATTAAGAGACAGAGTATTCTTCAAAAAAAATCTTAACAAAAGGGGGAAATACCTTTAAGCA
>DAOVHK010000096.1 GCA_030671905.1 Clostridia bacterium
GGAGCCATCCCTGGATTCGTAATGAAAGAAACCGATGGAAATGCTGATGAAAACTGGTGGATAGATATTAATAATGGTGCTTTAAGGGTGATGACTACAAATGATGCACTTGATAGTTGGAGCAGAAAAGTCACTTTGTTACAAAACGGCAACGTCGGCATCGGGACGGCGGGGCCAGATGCAAAATTGGAGGTTTCAGGTGAAGCAATACTTGCCCCTATAAGTCAGCCTGTTTCTCCGCAACCGGGAATGATTTATTATGACCAGACTAGTCATGTCATGCGTTATTATAAAGGTGGTTCCAGCCCTGGTTGGGTTGATATGGGTGCGAGAGTTTCTCTTGGAGAATGGACTTCAACAGCAACTTTAGCTGGTGGGGGTACTGAAACTATAACAGATAATCGTGTTTATGTTGCTCAGGGCGATGGGTTTGTTATGGCAGGATGGTTTGGGCAGGGCGGCGGAAATGATGTATATGCTTATTCTGGGACAAGTTCTACTAATTTAATTGTTAGATGTAGGTCTGGAAGAGGAGATTTTGCAAGAGGTGCATCTATTACAATGCCCGTTAAGAAAGGACATTATTGGAAAGTGGTTGATACAAATACACAGACTTACTGGGTTCCTTTGGGGGATTAGTAACGCCGGCAACGTCGGCATCGGGACAACGAGTCCTGAAGCAACATTACACAGAAAAGGGGTCAGAGTCATTTTTCTGGCCTTCCCCTTTTGGTGGGTCGGTCGTCCTTTCCCAACCCCGTTTCGGTTTCGGGACGGGGCAGCGTGTCGTGTGTGTCAGGTATGCTAATATGGCTACCTGGCTTTTTTATTTACTGGAGAGTTGTAGCGGCAGAGCGATAGCCCTATAATCCTGTCACTGCGAGCGATTAAAAGGAACGTGGTCCCGATGAATAGGGACTTCGGTCGCGGAGTTTATTCCGCACATTTAGTGTGCGGGGCTTCTTCGCAATGACAGCGCTTTGGGGCTACAGGAAACGATGTAGTGGTGCCGATAAATCCAACCTAAAGGAAAGGCGAAGATTACGCTTTGTTGCTACGAAAAATACCTGTAAAAAATTTACAAAAATTTTACAATTTATTTACACAATTGTGATATTGTTATGGTAAATTATTAGCATAACCTCGACGATGGCTCGTCGGGGAGAACGGAATCCGAAAGGGCAAACTCCGAGTAATCGGAGGTCGTCCCGAGAAAGAGGGACACGTCAACTCCAGGGGAGGGGCTGGCGGGCAAAACCACGGATCTTATTTATTAAGATGGCCGGGTTGCCGATCACTTAATAGGGGAAAAATAAGATGGCCGGGTTGCCGAAGATTGAAAAATCTTTGATAACCCGGCTTTTTTATGAGGAATTTTGAATACGGGGAAAGGGGGAAAACTGTGTTTTTACGATGGAAAAAAGGGCTATTTTTGTTGCTATTTGCTGGCATAGTGGGAGGAATGTTCTTCGCAGTTAAAGGGGCGATAATAGAAGGGAAGCCACAAGCAGCCACACTAACGTCTACCGGAACCGGGGAGGGTATCCAGACAGTTGAGGAAAAGGACAGGAACGGGGATGGTAGAACCGATATCTGGAGATACCTGAAAGATGGCGTATTGATGAGGTCTGAAGTGGATAGTGACTACGATGGCAAGATAGATTTCTGGGCATACTACAAAAATGGGAAGACTGAGAGGCAGGAGATAGATAGAAATAATGATGGCAGAAGAGATGCCTGGGCCTATTTTGAACAAGGAGTAAAAGTCAGGCAGGAGGTCGATACAAATCACGATGGCAGAATAGATGCCTGGTTCTATTACAAACTGGGAAAGTTGTGTGGCAGAGCAGTGGATAGTGACTTTGATGGAAAGATTGATAAGGTATTGGGGGAAGTTCCTACTCAATAAAGGTGGCAGATGATAGCTGAATCTCAAAAGCCAAAATATAGAGGAATAACGAGAATAATTTCCTTCACAGTGGCAATAGTTCAGGTCTGGACTCAGGTCTGCTTTTCGGCAAACTTCAGCTTCGTTCCTCGCTTGAAGGAATTGCACAAGGATCGTGAGGAATCGGGATACTTTTCTTTAGATCAGCTGGAAAAGAGACAAAGAAGGCAAGAGAATATAATTAAACAGCAGAGCGAGGTTCAGAAGTTCAGACAAAAGCGGGAAAGGGTAGAGAGGGTAGAGAAGCTGGAAAGGGCTCTATTTGAAGGGACCTTAGACAGGGCTACTGCTATTGGCTCAATAAGGGAGCAGGTCCTCACCAGCCATAGAAGGGTTCTTGAGGTTGCCTCACAGAGATGCGAGTTTAAATATATCAAATATGATGATGGTCGCACAGTATATTTCAAGGATGGACTTGCCTCAAGAATCGAGAATGAGAAAGTTCCCGATGCTTTTGGATATGAGAGTATTCGCCGCACCTATAATATGACCTACAATAAGAAGTGGCTTCTGGAGTCCTACGAGGCAGAGTCAGTTGACCAGTTTGGCAAGTTGACCAAGGAACGCTGGCAGGCAGAGGGATATACTGAGGATTCTGTCTTCTACGCTACAAATGAGACCAATGCTGATCAGTTTCTCACCAATTGGGCTGTCAACATAACCGACCCCTACAATTCCACTCTCACCGTTGAGTATTCCGATGCCGAATATACGGGTAAACACCTCACTTCCTACCATAAGAAGATTACAGATTGTTGTGGCCATACTACTAACATTGAATGGTCCTGTAATGCAAAAGATTACGATTCCGATAAGAATCTAACTAAATACCATGAGGAAATTACAGGTTCTTTCGATAATTTTACGGTAAGGGACTGGAAAGGGACCTATGATGATGAGCGACTAACCGGTTCAGAAGAAGAGAGCTGGACTACAGGCGTGGATGGTTCTGAAAGCCACGCCGTGAGTGAGACCTTTTATACCTATGATAGTGAAGAGAAACTCACCGGAGCAAGTGGCTCTACAAGGACAGAGGGAGAGGATGCATTCGGGAATACTTTTACTGATGAAGCTGAATTAAGGCATGAAATCGTAAATGGACATTTAGAACTTACTGGCACTACCGGAACTACCCGTAACAATAATGTAGATGGTTCATTCAGTGAAAGTCGCTATACTATAGAGTACCGGTTTGACGATAAGAACTTCCTTGTGGGCGCTTCGGGTGAGACAACGACCACTGGTGAGGACATCTTTGGAAGCAGATTTAATTCCCAAACCACAGACACCTATATTATCATCGGCGGTCAGGCTAAAAGAAAGACTTCACTCACTGATACCGAGACAGTAAACTTCGATTCTTCCCAAACCCACACACAAACCACTGTGGAGTATGAATACGACCTATCTGGCTATTTAATCGATGCCAAAAGTTTCAGCAAGACAACAGGAATGGATGTCTTCGGGAATAGATATGAAACTCACAGCCACAGTATCTATGCAATAATAAATGGAGAGGCAAGAGTAATAAGTTCCACCAGCATCATCGATTCCTATGATGCCGGATGGCTTGCAGAAGGCTCCTCGGGAAGTGGAGAAGACATACAATCAATAATAGATGAGATTGAACAGTTGCTGAATATATTTATCGATTCCACATCCGAGGAGAGGAAAGGGATTTTATCCAGTTTAGGAATTGGCAACTTCCCCCTGATAGAACTTACCACTGCGGGAATATCTGCAATAATTGAGTGGCTAAGAGATACCGGGACGAAAATTTTAAACTGCGCAATAAATGCCCTCCATAACATCTTAACCAACCTGGGGATAGAAGTAACCACAGGGGAGATAGCTTCAAAGACCATTCTCGTAGATATTCTCACCGGAACAATCACTCCTGGGAGCGCTTCCGGAGAACTTATGACTTCAATGTTTGCTCTGGTTAAGCAGGCAGCATTAAAGGGAGTCAATCTTTCCGGTGCCCATCTAAGTTTGCAACAGCTCCAGAGCTTATCCACCTCTGTAATTGCCCATATTGATGGAAACCATTTTGTAGTGGTAAGTAGGATAGAGGATGGGAAAGTCTTTTTCTCTGGCATTAATGGAGAGAGTATGATTTCCATAGAGGATTTCTCTTCCCGCTGGAATGGCGATGTATTAATGACTACAACACCTCTACAAGGGACACTCCTCAGTAAACAGCGGATGAAGGAGATAAGGGGAGCCACGGAAAATGATACTGATAAGGACCCGGAATTTGACGATAAGCCCTGGCTTAAATATTTCCGGAAGAAAGAAGAGGGAAACATTACATATATCTGCTACTACAATGTGAAAGATGGTGAACGGACAGGCGGGTATAACGGGACAGGGATAATTCAATATGTTAAGGTGGTGAGGGATGCAGATGGAAACATTGTGAGCGTGCATCGAGAAAGTTACAACAGGGAAGGGGTATTGATGGAAGTCCTTAAGGTAAAGAAAAACGAGCATGGCAATATCACTGAAGCTTCCCGGAAATATTACAGTATGGGAAGCAGGATAACGCTTAAACTTACACCAAATGGGGATGGTTCTCAAAATCTAAGGGCTATATTCACTTCCTCTAATGGGATGGTTGCCAAGATATTGGCTATTCCTAAGCGGATAAGTGGTAATAGTGTTGTCTCTTCAGATGACCCCCGCGCCAGCGACCCTGATACGGATGTCCGCTATATGTTGCAGATTGTGAACCTGGAAGATGGAAGCATAGACAGTGGTGGAATTCCTTTCTGGGACCACTGGGGAGTAACTGTCTTGTGGCGGGATAAAGAGACTTCCGGTTACCAGACTAACGGCAATGGTAGGTGGGTTAAGGTTGTTCGCCGGGACATAAATGGAGATGAGATTCCAGTTGACTGGGACAGTCTCACTGACAGTGAGAAAGAATCAATCTGGCAACAGGTGTATAGTGCCAATGAGAATGAGGAACATACAGTTTATGTGAACTACGGAGACAAGTTGAGGGTAGTTACCTGGAAATGGGAGGATGGTCAAGCAATAGTTACCAATGTTAGTAATTGGGATGGAAGCGAAGTTACTGAGACCTCTCTCAAGCCGGACGACGGTAATTATAGTAATATACCGGGCAGTATCACTGGCGCCATAGGCAATAATGACTCCCATAAAGACGACAACACAGTCTCAGCCCAGGTATTTAGAAGATATGAGGATGGAAGAGATGAGGACGGGGATGGGCATGTGGATATTGTTCCTCACTGGATGACAGAGAAAGTTACGGTCAAATGGAGTGAAGTTGGTGGAGAGAGGCGGATAACCGAAATTAGAAGGAGTAATGGAAAAACAATTTCTTGGTCGTCACTTACTGAAGAGGAAAGATTTGAAATTATGCGTCTGGTAAATAGAGATTATCCGGATGAAGATGAGAAAGGAGAGCTGGAGACCGATATTACCAAGAGAGATAGCCAGTCCAATCCCATTTATGAACAGAGATTTTTCGGCCAGGGAGTTACCTATACCCAGGACGATCAGGGCAGGCGAATCTATGAACTGAAAGACTTAAGTGGTAATGTAATTGCTACAATTACTCAAGAAGTCTCTGATTTTGCTGAAGCCTGGCAAAAC
>DAOVHK010000162.1 GCA_030671905.1 Clostridia bacterium
ACAAGTTAGAGAGATAAGAGAAAGAGTAAAAGGACCGAAAGGGACTGGTTTAGGTTTGGCAATTGTGAAATCCATTGTTGAGGCTCAGGGAGGAAAAATTTGGGTAGAATCAGAGGTGGACAAAGGTTCAACTTTTTATTTTACCCTGCCAAAACAAACAACGTAGGGCTAAGGTTTTTCCCTATATGTTAAGCTTAAGATGTTGAAGGGAGAGGTGTGATGGCTGGTGAACGGATTTTAGTTGTTGATGATGACCCTAATATTAGAGAAGCCTGTGTGGAATATTTGAATATGAATAAATACAATGTGGGTGAAAGTAAAGATGGAGAAGAGTGTCTTGAACTACTTAAACAGGATAATTATCAGATTATCCTCACAGATTTAATGATGCCTGGCATTGACGGAATTGGAGTGTTAAAAGAGGTAAGAAAAGAATACCCCCAATCCGATGTAATTATAATGACTGCCTATGGGACCATCGAAAATGCAGTGGAAGCGATGAAATTGGGAGCTTATGATTATATTACAAAGCCATTTGCCATTGACGAACTGGGTTTACTGATTAAGAGATGCCTGGAGAAGCAAAGGCTTGCCCGAGAAGTTGATGAATTAAAAGAAGTGGTGAACCTCTATGAAGTAAGTAAGGCAATAAGTTCACTTATGGATTTAGACCAACTGCTTTCCCGCATTATAAAATTAGCCACTGATACCTTAGGCGCGGATGGCGGGTCTATAATGTTATTTGATAAAGAAACAGGAAAACTCGTAGTAAAAGCAGCCTCAGGAAGAAGGGAAGATATGGTTATAGGGAAGAAACTCAATATTGGAGAAAGGGTAGCCGGGTATGCAGCTCAGAAAAGTGAGATTGTGAAGATTGACGGAAGTATAAAGGAGGACCCACGATTTTGCAATCTTGAGCAGTTTGACGGGATACACTCAGGAATAACCATCCCCTTACTGAGAAAAGATAAGTTATTCGGTATAATCAATGTGCACAGAACAGAAAAAAAAGACGTATTTACCAAAAAGGACGTCGACCTTTTATCCATATTTGCAGCCCAGTCGGCAATTGCTATTGACAATGCGTATCTTTTCAGTACTCTGCAACAAGAGAAGGAGAAGATTGAGGCTGTTTTTAGGGGAATGGAAGATGGAGCCATTATTACTGATGCTCAACTGAATATAATTATGCTTAATTCATCAACAGAAAAACTGTTAAACGTAAAAAGAGAAGAGTGTCTGGGGAATAACCTTCTTGGATTCATTTCTGATTTTCAACCTTCAATTCCCTGGAAAGAACTGGAAAAGAAAGAGGAAAAAGTGATCAATTTTGACCTGATAAGAACAAGTAAGAAGACTCTTTTTCTTTCTGCTGTAGCAACCAAAATCAGGAATGAAGAGGGAAAATTATTGGGCCAGATTATGGTCCTTCGCAATGTTACTGACGAAAGGAAAGAGGAAATGGTAAAGAGAAATTTCCTTAACCTTATTTCTCACAAACTGAGAAATCCCCTGACAACCATTCTTGGATACCTTCCTTTTCTTCAGGAAAAAATGAAAGTATTAGGTGAGTCGGAAAAAGAGGTTCTGGAAGTGATAGAAAAGGAAGGACTGATTCTTTCCAGTCACGTAGATAAACTACTTATGTTTACCTTGCTTGAGCGCGAATATTTAGAAGTGGAAAGAGAAAAAGTGAATGTAAAATCCCTTGTAGAGACTGCATTGGAAATGATAGATACTCTCATTAAGGTTAATCAGGCAGAAGTAGAGATTGATAGTAAGTTGGATGATATTGGCCAGGTTTATGTAGATAAATTGAAAATCCAGAATGTCATTGAAAACTTAGTGGAAAATGCGATAAAGTTTAATGATAAGAAGGGAAAAAAGGTAAAAATTAGCGGACGTTCTGTGGATGATAAGTTTATTCAAATGGAAATAGCCGATAATGGACCAGGTATTCCTTCTGAAGAACATGAAAAAGTATTTCAAAAGTTCTACCAGGTAGAAGAATATTTTACTGGCAAGGTAGAAGGAATAGGATTGGGACTGCCACTGGCAAAACGACTCGTAGAAGCTCATGGTGGGAAAATCTGGGCAGAAAGCAAATTAGGAAAAGGAAGTGCGTTCTATTTTACTTTACCAAAAACAAAATGATAAGACTTTTTACAGGAGTAGCTCCGATTCATCGGAGCGTTATACAGAATGTTCTAAAAATAAATGATTATTGAAATTTTGTTATCCCGGGTATAACCTATCATTTCACCTGCAGGCACATTCGCCCAGTCAAATTGATAATTCTTAAGTTTAATCCCCATTCCGTAGGTTATTCCTTTAACATTGCCTGCCTTTTCATAGTAACCAAATCGTATGAAAATGTTATCTTTGAATTTGTGTTCTCCTCCAATATGTATATGCCATTGGTCATCAAGAACTTTGTTAATATCACTGGTGATAATCCAGGGATCTCTATTGTAAGAAAGACCTAATCTTATTGTTCTTGGTAAATCATCCTTTTTGATTTCTCCTTCCATGTGGAGCTTGGTTCCTACATTTAAAAGAGAACATCCCAGATTTAATCCCTTTGTAAAAGGAAATTCATAAATGAAACCAAAATCTCCAGAATACGCTGTTCCTTTGGTAGTTCCAAAAATAGGGTCACTTTCTTTTCGGTGAATGACCTTAAATCCAAGACCCAGAGAAAGGTTTCTCATAGCCTCTTTCCCATAGGACAATGTAAATGCCCAATCTGACCATTTCAGATTCCCTAACGTGTTACCATCGGCATCTGTTACCGGGATAGGGGTATTAAACAATAACACCCCACTTACCTCATAAGTTCCCCAACCGTTTACTGGAACTGCTAAACCAAAAAAGTTAAGGAAAGCGTCCTTTACCGCCTCACTGTACATTGCTCCGCATTGGACCGTTTTTATTTTTGCTAAACCTGCAGGGTTCCAATAGGCAGAAGTTACATCAGAATGGAGGGAAACAGAGGCTTCTCCCATTGCTGAGGGTCTGGCACCTATTCCAAACTTTAGGAAATCAGCACCTGTATGGACAGGGTAGGCATCTGTTCTGAATAGACAGAAGAGAAAAATCAAAAATAAAATTTTAAAAGTTAATTTAATCATTTCCCTAAATCGGAGCGTTTACCACA
>DAOVHK010000170.1 GCA_030671905.1 Clostridia bacterium
GGTCTATTGCCCTTCAGGAGTGGTAGCATTTGGCCGCGACGTTGAGTCTTCGCTGCAGGTGTGGAGTGCTGAGACTGGTTACCCCGGAGATCTCCGCTATAGAGAATTCTATAGAGATGTAGGTTACGACCTGGATTACAACTACATCCGTCCATATCTCCACTCTGATGGCATAAGGAGAAATGTAGGAATCAAGTATTATAAAATCACAGGTAAAGTGAACCTGGATAAGAAGGAACCTTACCATCCCCAGGAAGCTCTGGAGGCTGCGGCTGAGCATGCGGGAAACTTTATATTCAATAGAGAAAAGCAGGTTGAGTATTTATACAACTTTATGGGGCGTAAACCGATTATCGTGGCTCCTTACGATGCTGAACTCTTTGGCCACTGGTGGTACGAAGGTCCCGATTTCCTCAATTTCCTCTTCCGAAAAATACATTATGACCAGACTACACTTAGGCCGGTCACTCCCTCAGAGTATTTAAATGAGAATCCAAAAAATCAGGTAATCAGACCCTCTATGTCCAGCTGGGGAGATAAGGGATATAATGAGGTCTGGCTGAATGGAAACAATGACTGGATTTATCGACACCTGCACAAGGTTACTGAGAGAATGTTAGAAATAGCGGAGGAGAACCCAGAGGCAAAGGAAGTGAAAAGGCGAGCGCTGAATCAGGCTGCCAGAGAACTGCTCCTGGCTCAGGCTTCAGATTGGGCATTTATTATGACCACTGGCAGAATGGTGGAATATGCTGAAAAGAGAACACGTAACCATATCCACCAGTTCAACAGATTGTATGAACAGATAAAAAATAACAGAATCGATGAAAACTTCCTTAACGACCTCGAATACAGAGATAACGTCTTTCCTGAAATGGACTACCGCGCCTACCTCTAATTTTTCGTAGCAGCAAAGCGTAAGCTTTGCCTCCTTTAGTCCCGATCCATCGGGACAGCTACAATGTTTTTGTAACCTTTATCCAGACTTCTCTTCGTCTGGGGCCGTCAAATTCGGCAAAGAAGACTCCCTGCCATGTTCCCAGGACAAGGTCTCCCTTCTCTACAGGGATTGTCTCCGAGGAGCCTACCAAACTGGCCTTAATATGGGCAGCAGCATTCCCTTCCATGTGAGTGTAATCACCCTGCCAGGGAACCATCTTGTCCAGCTCCGTTAGAATATCCTGCCTGACACTGGGATCTGCATTCTCATTGATGGTAATCCCAGCAGTAGTATGGGGAACGAAAACATAACAGAGGCCATTCTCAATCTTGCTCTTATGCACTATATCCCTTACCAGAGGCGTTATATCCATTAATTCCGATCGTGAGCGAGTCTTGATGCTTAATCTATTCAACATCTTTCTTGTCCTGAAAATAGGTTGCAGAAGTGGCGTCGCTCTCCCACACAGTCACTCTGTTCACCATATAGAGAGAACTTTTCAACCGGGATTTTAACTCATTATAAATAAATCTGGCGATGTTTTCAGAAGTCGGATTAGTCACTTTAAAATGCGAAATTTCATTTAGATATTTATGGTCCAGTTTTTCCATAATCTTTTCCAGGTAATCTTTCACTTTTCTGAAATCTATCAACATACCAGTTTTATCCAACTTTTCTCCACGAATTCCAACCTCTATTTTCCAATTGTGACCATGCAATTTCTCGCATTTTTTTCTGTAGCCACGTAAATTATGGGCTGCCGAAAAACTTCCCTCCACCATAACTTCGTACATTGTTTACTTCATCTCCTCCAGATTAATTCTTTCCGCCTTATCTATACTCTTCCCCAGAAACCTCCTGCCCAGCTGAAGAAACTTTTCCGGGTCATCGCTGACAAAAAATTTGTATACTGCCTTACGGCTTCCCTTTCTCAATAAGTTTTTCTCCCCAAGCGTTCTTTTTACAGCCTTAGCTGTAGCTTCAGCAGTATCTATAAGAGAAACTTCTTGCCCCATTATTCTCCCCAGAAGCTCCTTTAAAAGCGGATAATGAGTGCATCCCAAAATGAGAGTATCTATACCTTCATCCTTCAGAGGAGATAGATATTCTTCAGCAATCTGTTTAGTCCAAGGTTTATCCAGCGAGTATTCCTCAACAAGATGAACAAATAGTGGGCACTTTTGAGAAAATACTTTTACATTCTTATCTATCCTCTTTAGGACTTCCTCAAATGCTCTGCTCTTTATTGTTCCCTCTGTCCCGATAATGCCTATCTTAAAATTTCTGGTGGTATCTATTGCAGCTTGAGCACCAGGTTCAATTACACCAATGACTGGAAGTTCTATATTTTCTCTCAACGAAGAAAGGGCAAAAGATGAAGCCGTATTACAGGCCACTACAATAATCTTTACTTTTTGTGCTTTTAGAAAATTTGCAATATTTAAAGAGTGGTGTGTAACTGCCTCTTTAGATTTGGAACCATAAGGAAGGTGTGCTGTATCTCCAAAGTAGATAATATCCTCTTGGGGAAGAATCCTGAATAACTGGCTAACAACAGTTAATCCACCAACTCCCGAATCGAATACCCCGACCGGCCTTTCTACCATTTTCGCTCCTATGTTTACCACCTCTCCACCCATTCCTTATATTTTTCTACCCCTACACAAACGGATTCCACTAAATTCTTCTGAAATTTGCTACTTTTCAATTTTCTCTCTTCCGAGCGATTGGAAATAAATCCTACTTCCACAAGAATAGCCGGCATCTTAGCTCCCCTCAAAACTGTGAAACCGGCTTGTTTAACACCTCTATTGTCCACAGTTCTTAAACGCCTATCGACTTCAGAGGAGACAAGCGAACAGATCTCAGATGACTCATTCATAAATTCATTCATAGCTAATGACCACAGGATGGAAGATAACTCATTTCTCTCTTCTGTTCTCTCTTCTAA
>DAOVHK010000048.1 GCA_030671905.1 Clostridia bacterium
CTGGGAGTGGGGCTTCTGAGCATGGTTTCCAATTTTACTCTGGGAAAGGAAAAATACAAACAAAGTGAAGAAGAGATAAAAAAGATTTTAAACAGAAGCGAAGATTTACGTGAGAGATTGACTGAGTTGGTGGATGAAGATATTAGGGTCTATGGCAAAGTATCCAGTGCTTATAAATTGCCCCGTGCAACTGATAAAGAGAAAGAAGTGCGTTCCCAGGCAATCGAAAAAGCCTGTAAGGATGCACTAACTGTTCCTATGGAAGTAGCGCGTTGTTGTATGGAAGGACTGGATCTGGCAAGAAGGCTTGTGGAGATAGGAAATGTTAGGCTAGTCAGCGATGTGGGCGTTGCTGCAGGATTATTGGAGGCTGCCTTGAAGGGAGCAGAGTTCAATGTAAATATTAATCTAGAAGTGATTGAAGATAAAAACTTTGTGCAAGAGAAAAAGAAGGCGATAGGTTCCTTTGTGAAGGATAGACTAAAAATAAAAGACGAGATACTGAAAGAGACCAAAGATAAAATAGAAAACATCACTTAATTCCTTCTCCCCTGAGGGAGAGGGTTTATAGGGGGATTAACGTGGCAGGAAAAATAATTGATGGTAAATCGCTGGCAGCGAAGTTCAAGGAAGACATTAAAAGGGAAGTTGGACAGTTGAAAGAGAAACATAAAGTAACACCTTTGTTGACAGCAATACAGGTGGGAGAGAACCCTGCCTCAAGAGTCTACATTAAGAATCAGAAGAAGAGTTGCGAAGAAATGGGAATCGATTATCAACTCCACGAATTACCAGAAGCAACCAGCGAAGAAGAACTTCTCCAATTCGTTGAGAAATTGAATAGAGATGATAAGGTTACTGGCATTATTCTCCAAATGCCTCTTCCTCAACAGATAAATGGACGCGGGGTGCAGATGGCTATTACTCCGATGAAAGATGTTGAAGGGATGAACCCTTCCAATATGGGTATGCTGGTCTATGGAAATCCCAGACTTGCTCCCTGCACGGCGCTGGCGGCGATGGAGCTACTAAAAAGCACAGGTGTGGATATAAAGGGTAAAGAAGTAACTGTTGTGGGACATAGCGAGATTGTAGGGAAACCGATAACTCTCTTTCTACTCTCTTCGATTCTGGAGTCGGCTACTCCCACTGTTTGCCATATTGCCACCAGGGATTTGGCTTCCCATACCAGAAATGCTGAGATCCTCATTGTCGCCGTGGGAAAGGCGGGATTGATCAAGGGAGATATGATTAAACAGGGAGCAATCGTAATCGATGTGGGTATAAATCGAGTTCCCGTTCTGGACGAGGCAGGGAAGCCTGTTGTCAGTAACGAAGGAAAACGTAAGATGAAGACAGTTGGCGACGTTGTATTCGAAGAAGCAGTGGAGAAGGCTTCCTATATTACTCCAGTGCCCGGTGGAGTGGGTCCCCTTACAGTGGTGATGCTGTTAAGAAACACACTTATTGCCTGTAAGTGGCAAAGGGAGAAAAAATAATGAGAATAATTTCTAGAAAGATTCGTTTTTCCACTCAGGGGAATGTGGATATTGTCAACCTTACCGAGCGGGTTGTGAGGAATTTAGAGGAGACCGGTCTGGGGAAGGGGGTGGTTAATATCTTTGTTGCCGGAGCTACAGCGGGGATAACCACTATGGAGTATGAGCCGGGATTGGTGGAAGATTTTCCCGCTGTCATCGAACGACTCGTTCCCCAGAAGAAAGGTTATCTTCACGATAAGACCCATCTTGACAGTAATGCTCATTCACACCTGAGAGCAGCTCTTCTGGGGCCCTCTCTGACCGTCCCCTTCGAAAATGGGGAGCTGATTTTGGGAACATGGCAACAGATTATCTTCGTCGATTTTGACAGCCGATCCAGAAAGAGAGAAGTGATTCTACAGATAATTGGGGAACAGGAATGAAACCTATACTTCAGGTAGCATTAGATTTTATTGATTTGCCCAGGGCATTAAAACTTGCCGGGGAGGCTTTACAGGGTGGAGCGGATTGGATTGAAGCAGGGACGCCCCTTATTAAAAGTAGCGGATTGGATGCGGTGAGGGAGCTGAGAAAGAGGTTTCCCAAGGCCACGCTGGTGGCTGATATGAAGATAATGGATGTGGGGAGAATTGAGGTGGAGAGTGCTGCCAAGGCAGGGGCTGATGTGGTGGTTGTTCTCGGGCTGGCCTCTGACTCTACCATAAGAGAATGTATTGAGGCAGGAAAACATTACGGAGCAAAGATAATGGTAGACCTGTTAGAAGTTGATGCGCTTTTGGAAAGAGCAAAAGAGGTTGAGAGAATGGGTGCTGATTATATAGGTGTTCATGCCTCAATAGATGAGCAGATGGAAGGAAAAGCATCTTTTCAAGGAGTGAGAGCAATTGCCGGCAAGACAGGAATTCCCATTGCTGTTGCTGGAGGAGTCAATTCCGAAAACGCTCATGAAGCAGTGGAGGCAGGGGCGAACATTATTATTGTGGGAGGAGCGATTACTAAAAACGTAGACGCCAAAAAGGCAACCGCAGAAATTAAAAAGGCAATAGAAAAAAAGATTAAAATCAAAAGCGAACTGTTTAAAAGGGTTTCTGAGAAGAATATCAGAGAGATGCTTTCCAAGGTCTCTTCAGCAAACATCTCTGATGCTATGCATCGTCAGGGTGAACTGAAAGGTATTCGTCCAGTATGTTCAGGCATTAAGATGATCGGACCTGCATTCACAGTGAGGACCTATCCTGGAGACTGGGCGAAGACAGTGGAAGCAATCGATGAGGCACCTCAAGAGAGCGTCATTGTGATTGATGCCGGAGGGGTTGAACCGGCAGTATGGGGAGAGCTGGCTACAAACAGTTGCCTGGAAAATAATATAGCGGGAGTAGTAATTGATGGAGCGATTAGGGATGTGGTAGAAATCAGGAAGCTCAAATTCCCTGCTTTTGCCCGAATTATTACGCCCACAGCAGGCGAGCCTAAGGGATTTGGTGAAATGGGCGTGCCTGTAAAAGTTGGCGGGATAAGGGTCTTTCCCGGGGATTGGGTCTTTGGAGACGATGACGGAGTAGTAGTCATTCCTCAAAAAAGAGCTGTAGAAATTACCAATCGGGCAATGGACGTATTAGAGAAGGAGAACAGGATACGAAAAGAGATTAAACAAAGCGGGACTTTAGGGAAAGTTACAGAACTTTTGAAATGGGAGAAAAAGTAAGACATTTCCCCTTGAGAAAAATATTTAGGGGGCTAGTAGAATGGAATTTAAAGGAGTGTGTACAGCGATTGGCAGCTTACCCCACCAGGACGTTGACAGAGCCTGTGAGATAGTGTTGGAGAGTTTTCCTCAAATACCGGTCTGGCCACAACTTCCCAAGCGTAATTTACGGGAGAATATGTATATACAGGCGAGTGAAAGGATGCCTTGTCTCGTCTTAGATGAGGAGAAAGGAAAGGTCTACTTCCAGACAGAAGGAGATATAAGTGGGGAGTTAGAGAAGTTCTATGAAAAGATAATAGAGAACAAAGTCGATTATTTTAAGATTAGCGAGGATTACGCAGCAGGGTTCCACGCTTTTATGGAACTTGTTAGAAAGACTCTCTCAAAGGAGGGGGAGGGAACTGGTATTTTAGCGCTCAAGGGACAACTTATTGGTCCTATTAGTTTCGGCCTTACTGTTACCGACGAAAAGAGAAAATCCATTCTTTACCACGAGCAGCTTGTGGATGCAGTAGTGAAGACTTGCGTGATGAAGGCTCGCTGGCAGATTAGAAGAATGAAAGAGGTTTTCCCTCAAATTATTATTTTTATAGATGAGCCCTATCTTGCGTCATTTGGTTCTGCTTTCGTCTCACTGAGTAGAGATGAAGTGGTAAATTATCTAAATCAGGTTATCGACTCCATTAAATCAGAAGGAGCGATTGCCGGGATACACTGTTGTGGGAACACAGACTGGTCGATTCTTATGGACACAAAAGTGGACATTATAAGTTTCGATGCATATAGTTATTTGGAAACCATTAGTTTGTACCCAGAAAAGTTAAAAGAATTTTTGAGTCAAGGTCGACACTTAGCATGGGGTATTGTGCCCGCATCCTCCCAGGTAATGGAAGAGGAGATAAACAGTTTAATTAAAAGATTCGAAGATGGATTGAAACTCTTAAACAGTAAGGGTGTAGAGAGAGAAAGGATTCTAGGGAATTTATTGATTACTCCCAGTTGCGGCACAGGAGCTCTGCCGGTAGAGGTTGCTGAGAAAGTAGTGAAGTTGACCAGAGGAGTTTCCGATAATATTAAAGCCAGTTATTTCCGGGGGTGAGTGAGTGAAGGAGTTAGTCGAACCCTTACAGTGGATAGGGGAAATTTCCCCTCTATCTCCTCCGCATAAGTTATTTCAACAATTTTTGAATAGTCGCTATAGCTTTTTCCTGGAAAGCGGAGGTTCTGCAGGCGATTTCAGCAGGTATTCGTTCATCGGTAGTGAGCCCTTTCTTGTGTTCAAGAGCAAGGGAAAACAGATTGAAATTTGTGAACAAGGACAGACTCAGAGATTCTCGGGAGACCCTTTTGATGTTCTCAAACGGCTCATTTCTCAGTACAACTTAGCTTCTCCTGGACATTCTCCCTTTCCCGGGGGAGCAGTGGGTTATTTTGGTTATGATTTATGCCATTTTGTGGAAAAATTACCCAGAAAGAGCATTGACGATTTAGAACTTCCCGACTGCTATTTAGGTTTTTATGACCTGGTGCTATCTTTCGACCACTTAACGGGTAGACTGTTCATCTCTTCTTCGGGTCTTCCGGAAAAAGAACCGGCCAGAAGAAGAAAGAGAGCCAAGTTGCGTCTGGAAGAAGCGCTGGAGATATTGAACAAAACTTCTCCAGAAGATTTTTCAGTCAGGGAAGAGTATAATATCCCGGAGATAAAGTCGAATTTTTCACACTCAGCCTATCTTGACGCTGTAGAGAGAGCCAGGGAGTATATCAGGGCTGGGGACATCTTTCAGGTTAACCTTTCCCAGAGATTTGTATGTTCTCAGATGGCTTCGCCGTTCATTATATATGAGAAGCTTCGTCGAATTAATCCGGCACCGTTTGCCAGTTTGTTAAATTTTCCTGAACTAACTATAGTAAGTGCCTCTCCCGAAAGGTTCTTACGCATATCGGGAAGAAAAGTTCAGACTCGTCCTATTAAAGGCACGCGGCCCCGGGGTAGAGACAACCTCGAAGATAAAAGGTTAGCTAAGGAACTCTGGGAAAGCGAGAAGGATAAGGCAGAGTTGATAATGATAGTTGACCTGGAAAGAAATGATTTAGGGAGAGTTTGTGAATACGGCTCTGTAAGAGTAGCTGAACTCATCACTCTGGAGACCTATCCCACAGTCTTTCACCTTGTTTCTACAGTGGAGGGAGTGCTAAAAGAAGACAAACACCACATCGACTGTTTAAAAGCCTGTTTTCCGGGAGGGTCAATAACAGGCGCGCCAAAGATAAGGGCTATGGAGATAATTGATGAGCTGGAGCCAAATCAGAGGGGTGTTTACACTGGCTCTATCGGATACATAGGATTTAATGGAGAAACTGACCTTAATATTGTAATTAGAACTATGGTAATCACTGATGGAAAGATATACTTCCACGCTGGTGGCGGAATTGTAGCCGACTCTGATCCCGAGATAGAATATGAGGAGACGCTACATAAAGCCAGAGCTTTAATAGAAACTCTGACTATGGGGAAAGGGAAAGAGGCGCTTACCCATCCGAGCAGTTTATAGACTGTGAAGTCCTCCCGAAAGGGAGGGGTGGTGGAGTCGGAAGAATCCTGAATATGGAGAAAATCTTTCTCAATGGTTCTTTTGTGAATCTTGCCCAGGCAAAAATTTCCGTCTTCGATAGAGGCTTTCTCTATGGAGATGGTCTATTTGAGACAATGCGAGCCTATTGGGGTGAAGTTTTTCGCCTGGAAGACCATCTGGATAGGCTATTCCGCTCGGCAAAAGAAATAGAGATCTCTTTCTCCTATACTCGAAAAGAGCTAAAAAATATAATCAAGAGAATACTAAAAACAAATAATCTTTCCGAAGCCTATATAAGACTTACTCTTTCCAGAGGAGTTTCCGAGACTGGCTTAATTTCTAAATCTAAATCATCAGCCACTTTAGTAATAGTGGCCAGAAAGTTCAAGCCACTTTCTCCCTCAGAGTATAAAAGAGGATGGAGAGCTACAGTAGTTGGGCCCAGACAGAATCAGGCGTCCCCTGTATCCAGATTGAAGTCGCTCAACTTTCTAAATAATATATTGGCCAGAAAAGAGGCAAAAGCCAAGGGAGTTGATGAGGGAATTTTGCTCAATACTATAGGTGATGTTACTGAAGCTTCGACGAGCAATATCTTTTTGGTGAAAAGGGGAATTGTAATTACACCACCAGAAGAGTCGGGGTTACTACCCGGGATAACGCGAAGAGTCGTTCTGGAGTTGGCTACCAGCCTGGGACTTAAGGTATATAAGAGAAGGATTTCCTTAGATGAGCTGATAGGAGCAGAGGAGGCTTTCCTTACTAATTCTTTAATTGAAATTATGCCCCTGACAGAAATCGATGGTCGTCGAATCGGCAAGGGAAAGCCGGGCACCCTCACTCAGAGAATTCATAAGGCATATAAAACCCTGGTGAAAAGCGAGGTTGGGAGAGATAAATGAAATTGGCAATAACCGGCAAGGGTGGAGTGGGAAAGACTACTCTGGCTGCAGGATTGGCACTTAGTTTTTCTCAGGATGGAAAGAAAGTTATTGCTATCGATGCCGATCCTGACAGTAACCTGGCAGCCACTCTCGGTTTTCCCGAACCGGAGAAGATAGTCCCCCTTGTGGAGATGAAGGAACTGATTGCAGAGAGGACAGGGGTTGAACCCGGCACAGTGGGAGGGTACTTCAAACTCAATCCCAAAGTGGATGATATTCCCGATAAGTTTTCCAGAGAGCATCAAGGCATAAAAATTCTGCTTATGGGAAGAGTAAAGAAGGGTGGAAGTGGATGTTTCTGTCCTGAAAATGCTTTTCTTAAAGCAGTACTTTCTCACCTATTTTTTAGTGGGGAGGATGTTGTAATTCTCGATATGGAAGCAGGCATAGAACATTTAGGAAGAGGCACAGCAGAAGGAGTGGATGGTCTCATTATAGTGGCGGAGCCGAGCATGAGGTCCATTGAGACGGCGATTAGAATTAAATCTCTGGCAGAAGACTTGAAAATAGACAAGGTTTTTCTTGTTGGTAATAAAGTTCGTAATGATAAAGATATAGATTTCATTAGAAAGAATAGTTCTGATTTTGAAATTTTGGGTTTCATTTGGTATAATAATGAGTTAATTGATAAAGTTACAAATTCTATAATTGGAGAGATAAAAGAAATTAAGAAAAGTTTAATCAGGAGACAAGATGAAAAAGGAAGAAAAGTCTATAGATAAGGCAAGCCAGGAACTATTGAAGATTGCCGAAAAAGAAGGAATCGATACTGCCTGGGATAGATATGAGGCGATGCTTCCCCAGTGTGGGTTTGGTGAGCTTGGTCTTTGCTGCAGGAACTGCATCTTAGGGCCATGCCGGATTGACCCCTTTGAGGAAGGTCCCCAAAAAGGAGTTTGTGGGGCTACGGCAGAGATTATTGCCGCCCGAAATTTAATCCGTATGATTGCTGCCGGGGCTGCTGCCCACTCTGACCACGGAAGGGACGTTGCTCACACGCTGCTCTTGGCTGCTCAGGGAAAAACGAAGGGTTACGGGATTAAAGATGAGGAGAAATTGCTCTCCTTGGCTAATGAGTTAGGAATAAAAACAGATGGAAGAGATAAAAAGGAAATTGCAAAGGAAGTGGCGGAAAAAGTATTTTCTGAGTTTGGTCAGCAACACGGAGAGCTGCAATTTTCTCGCCGTGCTCCAGAGAAGAGACAAGCCTTATGGCGGAAACTGGGGATTATGCCCAGGGGAATCGACAGGGAGATAGTGGAGGTAATGCATCGTACAACCATGGGAGTGGATAATGATTGTGAAAATCTCATAACCCATGGTATGAGAACTGCCTTGGGAGACGGATGGGGTGGCTCTATGATTGCTACAGAACTTTCCGATGTTCTTTTTGGGACACCCAGGCCTATCCGGGCTAAGGTGAACTTAGGTGTACTTAAGGAGGATGAAGTCAATATTGTAGTCCATGGTCATGAGCCCACGCTTTCTGACGTTATTGTAGCTGCCAGTCAGGACAAGGAGCTCATCGAACTTGCTAAAAAGAACGGAGCAAAAGGTATTAACCTGGCGGGAATCTGCTGCACTGCAAATGAGATTTTGATGCGTCATGGCATTCCTATTGCAGGGAATTTCCTACAGCAAGAGTTGGCGATAACAACGGGAGCAGTCGATTTAATGCTCGTGGATGTCCAGTGTATTATGCCTGCTCTCTCTTCAGTAGCAAAATGTTTCCATACAAAGCTTGTTTCCACTTCTCCTAAGGCAAAATTTCCGCAAGCAGAACATGTGGAGTTTAAGGAAGAGGAAGCTTTACCTATTGCTAAGAAGATTGTAAGAATGGCAGTGGAGAATTTCAAGAACAGAGTGAAAGAGAAAGTTAATATACCCAAAGAAAAAATGGATTTGGTGGCGGGATTTACTGCAGAGAGTGTGTTTAAATTTCTGGGAGGGAAATACCGGGCCACTTATCGTCCCTTGAACGATGCTATAATCAGTGGAAGATTGAGAGGCGCGGCAGGTATTGTTGGCTGTAACAATCCCAAGATAAAACATGATTGGGGCCATGTGGAGATGGCTAAGGAGTTAATTAAAAACGATGTCCTGGTGGTGGTCACTGGTTGCTCAGCTATTGCCGATGCCAAGGCAGGACTTTTGAAACCAGAATCTGCCCTTAAATATGCAGGAAAAGGTTTGCAGGAAATATGTGAGACAGTGGGAGTTCCCCCGGTTCTCCATGTTGGTTCCTGCGTGGATAACAGTAGAATCCTAATTACTCTCTCTAATGTTGTTGCCGAAGGCGGATTGGGTGACGATATATCGGAATTGCCTGTTGCTGGTGCAGCTCCAGAGTGGATGAGCGAAAAAGCGGTTTCTATCGCTTTCTATTTTGTGGCTTCTGGGGTATTTACTGTGCTGGGGAGTCCCTTCCCAATTTTGGGAAGTAAAGAAGTAACTGACTTACTGACTAAAAGATTGGAGGGGACTGTGGGAGCAAACTTCGCCTTTGAATCTGACCCTATAAAAGCTGCCCACCTGATGATAGACCATATCAATAAGAAGAGAGAGGCGTTGAAACTCAAGCCCATGATGTATGAGAAAGTTGCTGCGGTGTGAAATGGAGATGATTTTTAGATGAAAGGTATGATTTTTGTAGACATTGAGAAATGTCTGGCTTGTAAGACCTGTGAGCTCCAGTGCGCGGTGGTCCATTCGAAATCAAAGGACTTATATCAGGCCATAGATGAATATCCCCTTCCCCAGAGGAGGGTCAAGGTTGAGGCAATAGATGAATTGACTATTCCGCTGCAGTGTCGACAATGTGAGGATGCCCCTTGTGTAAAAATCTGTCCAACCAGGGCGATTGAGAAATCTGAGGTGGAACAGCCGGTTTTAATCAAGAAACAACTTTGTATTGGGTGTAAGTGGTGTATCCTGGTCTGCCCCTTTGGGGTGATAGGAATGGATAGGGAAGGCAAGGCGGTGATCAAATGCGACCTCTGTTTTGAGAGGCTCAAAGATGATAAACTTCCGGCCTGCGTCGAGGCTTGTCCCACTAAAGCACTCCAATTTAAAACCTCAGAAGAGGTTGCCGCGAAGAAACGAAAAGAGTATTTGGTCAAGTTTACAAAAGGCAAGGAGACGATATAATTAGAAAGGTTTAAGTGTTAAATGGAAAGAACCAAGATTTTCAAAGAGGTTGATGAGATAGTCGGCCGATATAAAGGTCAGATAACAGGGTCAGTGGGCATATTGCAGGATATTCAGGACCGTTATAATTATCTTCCCAAAGAAGCCCTGGTCCATATGGCGAAAAGGTTAAACGTTCCTTTGAGCCAGGTATACAGTCTGGCTACCTTTTATAAAACCTTCAGCCTAAAGCCACGTGGCAAACACCTCATCAGTGTGTGTATGGGCACTGCCTGCCATGTGAGGGGCGTCCCCAGGATTTTAGAGAGGCTCCAGAAGACATTAAATATAAAACCTGGTCAGACCAGCCGTGATCTCCAATTCAGTTTGGA
>DAOVHK010000073.1 GCA_030671905.1 Clostridia bacterium
ATCTATAGCTGTTCTCAAGCAATCTTCAAGGTCTCTTATCCTTTTTTCTTTTCCCTTCGGCGAAATCGGAGATTTTGCTTTTACTTTACGAACTCGAGTGTCTGAAATGGTGGGCTTTAAATCTATAATTATGGAGTTCTTTTCTCTCTCTGCCTGGAACGAGGAGGACCGGTTGAGCTGCAAAACAATGTAATCGAGGCGGGGAGTAGCTTCTTCTCCTTTCTGTTTATACCGACAACGAATTTCTTCCACCACACCCTTATTCACCACTATTCTTTCATTCTTCCTACTATAAACATTATCATCAACAAAATTGATTATCAGCCTGGGAGGTGAGTCCAGATTGAAGCAAGTGTAGTCTACTGGCCCAGTATTAATCAACACCACCCTTGTCCTTCCAGCCACCTCTTCCACCCTTATCTCCTCCAATTGGGCAATTTTTGCGCCCCAGGCCCCAAAAACAAAGGCCATTAGTGACAGGATAATTAAAGCAACAATTCTGGTAAATTTATACATTTTATACCTCGAATTCTGGAGTCCCTGCGAAAGCAAGGGTTTCCCTCCCTTTCGGGAGGAGTCCAGTGAATAACTCAAATTCTGACCCTCCGAAATAAAAAGGGAGAAGCGCCTGTTGAACAGAACTTCTCCCCTGTTCTATAATTTAACCCAACAGGCAAGGCTTTCCCCATCTTTATTTTTGCTTTTGATACTATTATATATTACTGATGTTACAAATTTGTAAGAAAATTGTAAAAATTTTGTAAACTTTTTAATTCCCGAAAACGTTTACAAAAAATTAACAAAAAATTAACATTTCCTTAACCTAAACATAACATAGTTGGATTATACTTAAAGCAGAAGTTGATAAGAAAGGGAGGTAACTGGGGAAATGAATAAGAAAAAAGCAGAAGTTGACAGGAAACGGAGGTATTTGGGGAAGAGGGACAATACTATGAATAAAAGATTTTATGGAAAATTATTATTGTTAGGGTGTCTGGTATTAGCTCTCATACCTTCCCTTGTATATGCTGACCAATATTCAATGCTGAAGGTTGAGACCTTCCCTGTTGTGGGAAACACCGACGTAACTAAGGGAGTTCAGTTTGAAATTAAAGTAATAGCCTGTAATGAATTTGGGAACCAAATCACTCCGGCTACGCTCGGTTGGAATTACGCCCAATTTGCACATGTCATTTTTCAGTCGAATGACCCTAATGCCCAGATTAAGAATAATTTGGGTGTGTGGGTTTCAATGACCAGCCCACCTTTTGATACACGAGTGGGTCCGGGCGGTGACAGGATTTTCCAAGTAATTTTAAATACTGTAGGAGACGATAAAAGAATCACAGTTCAACAGAATCCAGCCTTTTGGGCTGGTATTATTGATGGATATCTCGATTTCAAGGTGCACGACTTTGTCGACCATTTTGACATTAGTATCCCTCCCGGCTCTCAAACAGCAGGGGTTGCTTTTAACATTACAGTATATGCTAAAGATATTAATGATAATATAGCAGAAACATTCAATGACAATGTAGATATCTGGGCTGTCATCCCCCCAGCTTATACATATGAACCAAACATGAGTCCTGCCACGATTGCTGGAAGTTCATTCATTGATGGCGTGGCTATTATTCCAGTTACAATTTATGGTTCCCATCCAGTCTCCCGCTTAGTTAAGGTCAAATGCGAAAATACAGTTATGCATGGTGGCTTCTATGCACAAGGAGAGAGCGCTGACTTCGTGGTAAACCCGAATTCTTATACCAAAATTCTATTACTTGTTCCCGGAGAGCAGCACCGACCGGGCAGGCTAATTGGTTCGGGAAAGGAGGGTTTTCCAGATAATCAGACTGCAGGTGTGGCTTTTAATGTACAGGTTTATACAACGGATGAATACTGGAATCCTATCTTTGCCAGTGTTCCTATAACCTTTACCTCCAGTGACCTGGCAGCAGACCTTCCTGCTTTACCAACAATGACTACCAATCCGGAAACCTTTCCTGTGACCTTTCGCACCGTTGGCCTGGGAACACAATGGATAAGGATAACCGAAGGTGCTAAGGAAAGTGCAAGCACAGATATCCCTGTTGAACCTAACGATATATTCTATTTTACATTCGACAGTAATATAGCGAGTCCACAGAAGACCACAGACCCATTTCAAATTAATCTTACAGCCTATGACGCAGATAATAATGTGGCAGACTATAATCAACAAGCACAATTAAGCTGCACCATGGGTGCTGAGTATGCAATTCCAGATACTATACAATTTACTAATGGAACAGGGAGTGCCTGGGTCCAGGTAACAAAGATGGGATTGGTCAAAATTATTGTTGACGATGGCACCCATTTTGTAGAGAGTAACCAGTTTCTCGTTCTTGCTGGAGACTTTAATCAATTGCTGGTCCTTCTGGATGGAGAAACCCATACCCCGGGACTGGGAAATGGTAAGGCTGGCACTCCAAATTCAATCAATGCAGGAGATTCAACGACTGTTACTATCATAGCCTGTGATGATTATTGGAATCCGAAAGCGCTCGCGGTAGAGATAAATGATATAAGTTCCCTTACCGGGCATATAGTGCCACCATTGCTTCCATTTAACCTGGCAGCTGATGGGACAGGGCAGTGCCCGGTTACTTTTAGAACTGCCTATGATGCAGCGACGCGCGCTGATGAACCACAGACTATAACAGTCAGTGGCGGCGGTAGAACCACTACCTCGAGTGCCATTACTGTTAATCCTGGAAATTACGACAGATTAGTACTTGTTGCTTCCGGTGAGCAACTCGACCCGGGCACATTTGATGCCGATGGAAAGAGTGGTTCTCCTGCTACACAGGTTGCTGGCACTCCCTTTACTTTAACCGTGGCTGCCACAGATTCCTACTGGAATCCTGTAAATAGCGGATTTCCTGTAACTATAGACTTTAATTCAGGAGATTCCCACGCGGACGTTCTTTTTGCAGGATTGTCCCAGGGAAGTGCTGTGGGTATGGGAGCCAGGATAAAAGATTTCGCTGCCACTCTAATTACGCTTGCTTCTCCGCAATGGGTAACTGTAACCGGTGGCGGTAAGATGACTCAAGTCAACATCCCTGTTACCCATGGTCCACTGGACCACTTTGCATTCGGTAACATTGCAGATTGCACTGCCGGCGATACTATTTTCAATGTCACCATTACTGCTCAGGACCAATACAATAACAGAGTTTTAAGCTTCAATCAAACCGCCACTTTATCATCAACTACTGGAGGAAATACATTTGTTCCTACCACGGCAACCTTTATTAATGGACAATCTATAATTAATGTAATAATTTATAAGGCCACATTTCCAGGCACTGCAAAACTTACCTGTACTTATGGGGGCAAATCAGGAGAAAGTAACCCATTCGTTGTAAATCTTGGACCTTACGCAAAGCTTGTTCTCATCCTTCCCGGACAAACTTACGAGCCTGGTAACATAGTAGAACAGGGAAAGAGTGGTGCTCCATTTCCCTACACCGTGGGTAATCCTCCCATTGAAACTATAGTTTATGCTATTGACCAGTATTGGAACAAGGTTCATCCTCCAGACCCTGAACCCCTGGTAGAGATTGCTACGGCGGATCCAACCCATTACCTGAGCGTGGACCCTGTTAATCCCTGGACACTGAGTAATGGTGAGGCTACTTTCTGGACAACTCTTAAAACAGCAGCCACTGGACAGGTTCTAATTGCTACAGACTTAGGAACTGGCATCAATGATACTAGTACGATTGATGTAAATCCAGGGGCTTTTGATAAATTGCAGATAATTGCTCCTGATGAAATTCCAGACCCGGGAAGCGAGCTGGGAAAAATAGGGACCGTTCAATCTCAGGTAGCAGGGGTGAGTTTCGACCTTACAGTTAGGGCGGTTGACCAACACTGGAATTTGATACCTACTATAAATGGGGAAAGCATCGACCTTATCTCTGCTATAGACATCGGTCTGGATGCCAGATATACACCCAAGCCTTTTGTAGCGGGTGTAACGAACTTTACGATATGGCTTGATGGGAACAATCAAGACATAGATGTCACTGCCATAAGTCTTCAGCCTCCTCCCTTTGTCAACCAGGATACAGTAATGATTCATGTGGATAGAGGTTATAATTATGTTGTAGAAGTGCCCACTTCTTGTAAGGCTGGCACCTTATCGACAAATGTATTTTCCATGAAAGTTAAACTGGTAGATACGAGTGGCGTTACAGTAACAGACGCTAATAACTGGTTCACGATGGCTCCCTGTTTAGCAATAGACCACTCTCCTGCCACAAATCCAAATGGTCTGGGAGTAGAAGACTATAAATTAACCAATGGAGAGGCTACTTTTGACCAGAGTTACGATATAGTGGAAGTAATCTCTATAGCAGTGAGTGATACTTTTGGGAGAGGGCCTGTGTTCAGCTCTGGCATAGATGTTCGTGAGACGGGGCTGAGGTATAGAGTAGATGTGCCTGGTGGAGCTACTGCAGGGGAAGTGTTTGAGATGACTGTAAGCCTGATTGACATCGGGACCGGGAAAGTAGTACCCAGCAGGGACAGGGAAGTCAATCTGGTTCCCATTTCTGGCGCAGAGCCTGGAAGGGAAGGGCGTCTTTATGTTACTAATGTAGGGCTATCCAGAGGCACGTGGAAGATTACTAACCAGTGGTATACAAAGGCAGAAACAATTTCTATAAAAGCTTCCGATGCTCAAATTTACGTGCCAGCAGCAGAAGATAATTCCAGTCTTCCTTTCCAGTTTATACCAGGAGGACTGAAGAAGTTGCAGATTTTGGCCCCGGGTGAAGAGCCAAGGCCGGGCGAGATGGCTTACATTGAGACTGGTAAAGATAGTAACAACATCCAGGTTCAGGGAACTGAAATCGATTTTCTGGTCACGGTTCAGGCTGTAGACCAGTACTGGAATCTGGTCGATGGATTCAGTGGAGGAGCTGTTTATCTATCCTCGAATAGCTCTTTCAGTTCTAACCCTGTGGAATCATCGTTTACTTTTGGGCAGGCAACTTTCATCGTTACCCCCCATCAGGCAGGTCCATCTTTTACTCTCAAGGCAGAAGCTAAAAGCCCAACTGGTTTAGAACCCCAATCTGTTACCATTCCCATGGAAGTAGCTGAGTACCAGATTACCAGCACTGTGCTTGGTGCCAGAACTATCGACCCATTTAAATTGATTATTGAACTCGTTGACCCTCAGACAGGTCTGCCTAAAAGCGGGGCGAACAATACATTCATATTGACTCCTTGTACAGTTAGTGGTGAAGATGCTCCAGGCAATTGGACGAAAGTGGGAGGGGCATCAGCGCTGAATAATGGACAAGCAGAAATCTGGGTAAGATATGATACAGTAGGAAAGATTTATTTCAGGGTAACCGATGATTTTGGTCGTCCTGCAGCATATACTGATGTTATAGATATTAAGCCAGTGGGGCTGCGCTATGACTTAGAGGCTCCTGGAAAGGTGGAAGCTGGTAAAGAATTTTCTCTTACGGTTAGATTAATTGATACCGGAGCAGAAAACCCAATCACTCCCAATGAATATACCAGACAGGTAAAATTGGTTGCCTGTTCTTCTCCTCAAGGGACGCCGGCTGAGGGAGAATTGAAGATAAAAAATCTCTATTTACAGGGAGGAACAATAACCGTTATTCAGAGTTACAACTTTGCTCACGATATCTATATTGAAGCTTCCGATGCCAAAGTTTATAACCCTGCATCTGCACTGGGACGCACTGCTGACATTGAAGTTATCGGTGCACCAGAAACAGTAATGAAATTGGATGGAGTGTATAATGAAATGAATGGTGCACTATATTTGAGAAGTAGTACACTTATAAGTATTATGTGTACATCTGATATTGTAGCAGAGGCCATCCTTTATAGAGACAATGGTGCCGACTGGAAGACCTATGTCGAACCATTTGCCCTTTCTCCAGGAGCCCATGCCATAGAGTACTACGGAATAGATAAGTATGGGCATATGGAGGAGATAAATGAGAGCAAGACAATTTATGTCTCTTTCTTTAGCGCTGGCGCGGATGGAGTCCTCAATCGACCCAATCCGTTCCGTGCAGGCAGACAGGATACTTTAATAGAATATAATCTCGAGGAGCCTTCCAATGTAACCATTACAATTTACGACCTATTCGGCCAGGAAGTCTGGCGTGAAAGTTATCGGGCAGGAGAAAACGGTGGAATTGAAGCGAATAGCGTTCCCTGGGATGGAAGGAACCTCTCCGGAGAAGTGGTGGGAAATGGAGGCTATATCTGCCGGGTCTGGGTGGAGAAAGAAAAGAGACATATGTTAAGGAAGATTGCTGTTGCTAAATAAAATAGGGGGAGAAGAAAATGGAAAAGAGGATTTTTAGACTATTTCTTATTTCGGTGTTAATTCTTGGTATGCACTGGCAACTCGCCAGGGCAGATAATTACTACGGAATGGCCAATGACTATCTACAGTATGGAGCAGGAGCGAGGTCTTTAGCAATGGGAGGAGCCTATGTGGCGCTGGCAGATGAGGCCAGTGCTCCTTATTGGAATCCGGGAGCGTTAACACAGATTGATGAACACCAGTTTCTTTCTATGTATGCTCCATTCTTTGAAAAGACTAATTATAACTTCCTCTCTTATGTTCATCCCCTACGAAGGATGGGGACTTTGGGTATTTCCAATGTTCTTCTCCATTCCGGAGGATATGATGAAGTCGACGACACCGGAGATGTGATTAGCACGAATAAGTTGATACTTAAGAATGCAATAATTATTTCTTACGCAAATAAGGTTTATGAACGTATCTCTCTGGGAGCAAGTTTGAAACTGCTTCATCAGCGGGTGATGAGATATTCAGGGAGTGGCCAGGGAATAGATTTGGGGATACTTTATCAGCCATTAGACGAATTGAACATCGGGTTAGCCCTGCAAAATGTTATCCAGCCCAAGGTGACTCTAAGATATGACCCTGATGTGTATGAGATGAATTTGAAAGCTGGTATGGCATTGAAGGCATTCTCTAACCGTCTCACCCTGACTGCAGATATCAATAAGCTCGTTCGCGAGAAGGCATACTTCTGTGCCGGAGTAGAGTTTTCTCCCTGGGAGAAGACTACTTCGCCTTCTTTGAAAAGGGTAGATTTGAGGTTAGGATGTAATCACCTGCAAACCTTTACCTGTGGACTGGGACTGAAGATAAAATTTTTCACTGTAGATTATGCCTTTAGTTCTCATGACCTGGGAAGTCTTCACAAATTTGCCCTTACCTTTAGCTGGGGAAATATCTATAAGGCAAGTGCGAACCCCATTTTGAAGACGGAAAACACCTATGGGCTTGACGCTTTAACCAATGAACTCGAATTTTCTGCTGATATTCCTTCAATTACTGTAAAGAAATGGACTCTGGAGATAAAAGATGCAGAGGGAGAAGTGCAGAAGACTTTCTCCGGGGAGACCCGTCCACCGGAAATTATCAGGTGGGATGTTTGTGACGAGGTGGG
>DAOVHK010000183.1 GCA_030671905.1 Clostridia bacterium
CAAGAACGATTGGGGTCGTATTCTATAGCCAAAACCTTGGCCGGGATGTTAAACTTATCTCTCTTAAAATCGATAATTCTATACCTTCGTTTGTGCCCGCCTCCCTTATGCCTCACCGTAATCCGTCCAGAAGAATTCCTTCCTCCATGGGAACGCAAACCAACAGTTAGCGATTTCTCCGGCTTGGTTTTGGTAATTTCATCTCTGGCCACTCTGGTAGTGAACCTGCGAGCTGGCGATGTAGGTTTATATTTCTTTATTGCCATCTATTTCCCCTCAATAGTCCCGATTCATCGGGACCTACATATGCCATTGTAGGCACAAATTCAATTTGTGCATAATTCCTTACGCGATGAACAAACCATCTTTTAATCCTTACGCCCCTTCAAACATTCTTATAGTATTTCCCGGTTTAAGGGTAACCACTGCTTTCTTTCTTTTCGGTCTATATCCTTCGTGAATTCCCAGTTTCTTCTTTTTACCTCTGAGATTGAACGTATTTACTTTAATCACTTCTACCTTGAAAAGCTCTTCCACAGCTCTCTTAATTTCAGTCTTGTTAGCCTTAAGAGATACAAATAAAGTGTACTTGTTTTCCTCTGCCCGAAGAGTTGTAGATTTCTCTGTCACCAATGGACCCTTAATTATCTGATATGGATCAAACATTCAGGATAATCCCTCCACAATAGCTCCTATGGCATCGCGAGTAATAATTATTCTCTCATAATTTAAGAGGTCGCGTATATTGATGCTTTGAACGGTAATCAATTTAACTTTGGGTAAATTAGCGAAAGCCCTCGACAAATTTGCATCCTTGCCTTTTGCAATTACCAGAGTTCCCATCAAAACATCCATCTTTTCCAATAGCGCTTTTGCTTTTTTAGTCTTTCCCTCTTCCAGCATTAATGAATCTATAACTCTAAGTCTATTCTCACGGATTTTTTCTGATAATATCTGTTTTACGGCACTTCTTCTCTTCTTTTTAGGAAAAGCTGTCTTGTATGAACGGGGCTTGGGGCCAAAAGTAACCCCTCCGTGTCGCCAGAGAGGCGATCGATTACTTCCTACCCGCGCCCTGCCTGTGCCCTTTTGCCGCCAGGGTTTAGCTCCCCCTCCGGAAACTTCTGCTCTCGTCTTAGCGGAAGCTGTCCCCCTCCTGGCCATCGCCAACTGACTGACCAAAGCCTCATGAACCAATCCTGGATTGACCTTCTTTCCAAAAATTTCCTCGGGCAAGCTAATCTTACCCACATTTTCTCCCTTAGAGTTGAGTAGATCCACTTCTGGCATTAATTCCTCTCTTCCACATACGAGCGTTTAACTTTGTTTTTCTTGTTTTTCTTGTTTTTCTTGCTTCTCTTGTGGTTTTTGTTTCTCCTGTTTTTTCTGTGGTTCTTGTTTCTCCTGTTTCTTCTGGGTCTCCTGTTTCTCTTGTGTTTCTTGTTTCTTTGGCTTCTCTTCTTTCTTTTCTTTCTCCTTTTTCTCCTGTACCTCTTGTTTCTCCTGTGTCTCCTGCTTCCTCTGTTTCTTGCTTTTCAATATGACCAAAAAACCCTTCTTAACCCCGGGAATAGCTCCCTTTACTAAAATTAGATTTTCTTCCGGGATAATCTTTACTACTTCCAGTTTCTTCGTTACAGTCGAATTTCCGCCCATCCTTCCAGGCATCTTGGTCCCAGGAATAACTCGCGAGGGGAATGAACTTGCGCCAATCGAACCAACCCTTCTGTGATGACCGGAACCGTGAGAAGCAGGGCCACCTCTAAATCCCCAGCGCTTTACACCACCCGCAAAGCCCTTTCCTTTTGAAGTGCCCTTGACATCTACATAATCTCCAACTTTAAACATGTCTACCCTGATCTCCTGGCCAAGTTGATATTCATCCACATTCTCAACGCGAAATTCCCTCAAATATTTTAGAGAACCAACCTTTGCTTTCTCGAAATGGCCTTTTTCTGGTTTATTTAAGCTTTTTTCTTTTCTTTCCCCGTAGCCTAACTGGATAGCATTATAACCTTCTTTTGAATCACTCTTCTTCTGCACTACGAAACAGGGCCCTGCCTTAATCACTGTAACAGGGAGAGTTTCCCCTTTCTCAGAAAAGACCTGGGACATTCCCACTTTCTCACCAAGAATTCCTACCATCATTCACTCCGCATTCTTCCTTGCTGTTTTTCTAAAGTTTTATCTCTACGTCTACCCCAGCGGGAAGATTTAATTTCATAAGTGCGTCTATTGTTTGAGGGAGTGGCTCAAGTATGTCCACAAGCCTCTTGTGAATTCGCATTTCAAACTGTTCTCTCGACTTTTTGTCTATATTGGTAGACCTGAGAACAGTATACTTACGAATCTTAGTGGGCAACAGAATCGGTCCGGAAATTTTCGCTCCGGTCCTTTTAGCTGTTGCTACAATCTCCTTTAGAGACTGGTCAAGCATCTTGTGGTCATAAGCCTTAAGCCGTATCCTTATCCTCTGACTAGCCATTCGTTAACTCCAATCCTTTCTACACTTTCTTCTTGTACAAAAAATGACTCTGGCCCCTTTTCTTATTTCATTACTTCTGAAATTACTCCTGCGCCAACAGTGTGTCCGCCTTCCCTGATGGCAAACCTCAACTCCTTCTCCATAGCTATGGGAGTTATCAACTCTGCATCAATGGCCACATTGTCTCCAGGCATCACC
>DAOVHK010000088.1 GCA_030671905.1 Clostridia bacterium
AAAAGGAGGCTAAAATGCTGAACTATTTTTTACGCGGGGGAATAATGATGTATCCTCTTTTTATTGCTTCGGTTTTGGCTCTGGCGATAATTATCAACAAGTTGCATGTTTTTTCTCAAGTAAGAGCTGGCGAAAGGAATCTAATGGCTAAAATCAAAGAGTTGGTGAATCAAAAGATGGTCGAGCAAGCAGTTACTTTCTGTAAGAATTCCGAGGGACCTGTTCCTTCTATATTGAAGGCTGGCTTGAACCAATATGGTAAAGGACAAAAAGCAATGGAAGATGCATTTGAAACGCAAGCTTCAGAAGAGGTTCCGCGCGTGGAAAGCTATCTGCCTGTTTTGGCCACGATTGCAGCAGTGTCTACTTTAATGGGGTTTACTGGCACAGTTATAGGAATGATTCGTGCTTTCGATTCCATTGCTGCTGCCAGCGCCACTTCCCCGGCAATTATAGCCTCAGGCATTTCCGAAGCGCTGATTACTACTGCCACAGGGTTACTCATTGCTATTCCTACACTTCTCTTCTATCGATATTTTGTCCATCGTGTAGATAAGTTTGTTTCTGAGACTGAAAGATACTGTAAAGAATTGATTAAAATTTTATTTCCTAGTTAGGTTGGTCGGTCGCCCTTTAGGGTGACGGAATCGGCACTGTAAACAGTGCCCGACCAGATAAGGAGGCAAAGAAAATGCAATTCAAAAGGCCAAGAACTCTTAGCACGCGTCTTGATGTTGCACCAATGGCTGATGTTGTCTTTCTACTGCTAATCTTCTTTATGCTATCTACCTCTTTCGTGGTTCAACCGGGTATCCAGATTAGATTACCCAAGGCGGTTACCTCTGAAATTCAGTTGAAGAAAGACCTCATCTTAACGATTACTGCTGAGAACATACTCTTTTTAAACGAAGAGCTAATTACTCTAGATGAGCTGGGTGAAGCATTGCAGGCTGCTTTTGCTCAGAGGAAAGATAGAATATTAATTATTAAAGCTGATCAGGAAGTTAAACATGGTATGGTGGTGCAGGCAATGGATATTGCAAAGATGAACGGAGCTGATAGATTAGTAATTGCCACAGAACCAAAATTGCTATGAGTTTCAGGAGAAAGGAATGTTTGAAGACCGCAATTTCAGGCTTTCACTACTTATTTCTTTTATCTTCCATTTGTTAATGTTGATATATATTCCTATAACCCAGCGCCATAGATCTCCAGTTAGGTTTGTGGAAGTCTCTTTAGTTTCATTTCCAGCGGTAAAACCCAGTGAACCAGGTTACCCAGAGTCTTTAGCTCTTGCTCGACTGAGGACTGATGTCAGTCCTGCTCCTGGAGTTGATGTGTGGACACCGGGAGAGGGAGAGCCATTGGCAATTTTAGGACCGGAAACGAAGATTACTCTAACAGAAATCCCGGCACCTGAGCCCGAAATGGGAGAGAAGATATCGATGCTCCCGGGCGAAGATAAGTTCACCATGGAAGGAGTTAAGATTACGCCTGGAATTCACGATAGAGGGTCCATTTTTGTGGGAAAGGGTGAAGCTCGAGATTTCGCTATAACTGGTCCAGTCTCTCGCAGAGGAATTGTCCGGCGTGTTTATCCTCAATATCCCAAGTGGGCAGAAGAGGCAGGAGTGAGTGGAGAGGTTCGCTTAAAGTTCTGGGTCTTGCCTGATGGATTAGTCAATAAAGTAGAGGTAACGCAAACTACAGGGTATCCTGACCTGGACCAGATTGCCAGCCAGGCAATGAAGAAGTGGCTCTTTGAGCCCCTTTCCCCCCAGGAGAAGCAGATAGTGCAGTGGGGAACAATCACTCTCAAATTCAAACTGGAATAACTGCTGCACAAATTGAATTTGTGTCCCGATGAATCGGGACACGGTTTCAACCGTGCGAAATATGGTGGGCGTTCCGGAAGGATATGTCTTATGATTAAGGGAAGAATCTTATTATTTGGTGATGACCCCAAAATTGCTCAAGGATTAAAGAAAACCCTGGAGAAGAAGGCTTTTACACTTTACCATGTTAAGGGAAAGATCGCTGTTCAAGGAAAAATTCTGAAATTCGAACCAGAACTGATTATTCTAAACTTTATCTCTTCATCTCAAGTAAATTTCAAAATCTGCAAGGAGATTAAAAAGGATAGAAGTTTCAGGCACATTCCAGTGATTATCATCGCCAATATTTACAAAAAGAAGGATTTAATTACAGCCCTGGAAATTGGTGCTGAAGATTATCTAGCGAGGCCTCTCGATTTCGATATTTTCTTAGCCAGATTGAGGGCAATTTTACGCAGAATAAGTTACAGAGAAGAACCCGAGGAAATCTTAAGGTGTAAAGATATTGTAATCAATTTAACCACCAGGACTCTTCTGGTAAAGGAGAAACCTGTCAAATTAACTCCCAAAGAGTTTGCCCTTCTTTACACTCTGATGAAAAAGAGAGGAAGGGCTTTAGAGAGAAGATATTTGATGAACAGTGTCTGGGACGAGAAGTATCTTGGAGACCCACGCACAATAAACAAGCATATTGAAACCCTCCGCAAGAAATTGGGCCCTGGAGCCAGCCGATACATCAAAACGGTTGAGAAAGTAGGCTATATGTTTAGGGCCTAAACTTTCCCAATTCTAACCTTCCCAACGACCGACCTTTCTGGTAAGGCACTTTCTTGTAGCAGCAAAGCGTAAGCTTTGCTTCCTTTGGTCCCGATTCATCGGGACGGCTACTACCCACCTGAAATTTCGCCGGAATTTCGCTTTAATTTCCAGTAATGTAGGGTAAGCTTATAGTGAGTCTTATGGTCGAAAAAGGCCCATTCATTTATGGGACTTTAGGGTAACATAGTGGTATCTAAGTCCCACTCCTTTTGAGAAGAGAAAGATTAGAGAAGCAAAAAAGGAGCTGTATAATATTGAATTCTGTCATGACCATAGTATATGTCAGTGTATGGCTTCAGTTGAAGTTTCCAGTGGAAGCCCGGGCGGTGCAAGGGGTAAAGCTTAAAACTGCCCGGGTTTTTCTTTTAAAGAATTATAATTAAATTGGTATTTTCAGCCGGGTCTCGTGACTCGGTTTTTTTTGTCCAAAAGTGAGAAGTGACACTGCTCACTTTTCAAAACTAAACGAAAGGAGATGAGAAAGAATGTGCAAGCGAGAAAGACTGAGGATTGGTTTGCTCAAGATTGGAGAAGTAGCAAAGGAGACAGGGGTTCTTCGCTCCACTATCAGGTATTACACAGAGATGGGACTTCTCGCGGTAGCCGAAACTCTGTTGCCTGGAGGCTATCGCCTCTATGACCGGGAACAAACCTTAGCCAGAATTCAACAAATTAGAACTATTTCTGAGCAGAACCGCACTTTAGAAGACATCAGGGAAGAATTGGCAAAATCCATAGCTGGATGACAGAGTAAAATCTGTAGCTGTCCCGATTAATCGGGACTAAAGGAAGCAAATCTCTACAAAGTGATGACAATGAACAGATTAAAATTAATAAAAAGAAAAAATTTCTTAATAATACTAATAAGTGTTTTAGTAATGGTACTATTAGGCGTATCTTATAGTTATGCTGAATGGACTGCCTACAATGACTGTGGTGATGGCGGAGACACAGATTGGGATTCTGACGACCCCAATGTTACTAATTATGGTGCTTCAGATAGTCCTTGGGGAAATTTAAAAAGATATTCTGATGGCTCAGATTCTGGGGTAAGTATTTCTTATTCTGGAAATCTTAATGAAGGGTATGGAGCTGAACATGATGGTGGGAGTGGCCGAACTCCACCAGTATATCCACCATCCGGAACAGATGCTTATAATGAATTTGGAACAAAAATCAATGTGGCAGGCATCAGCTATTGTACTACAGGGAATTCTATGACAGTTTCATTCTCAGGAGTTTTAAGTAGTAAAAAATATACATTGGTAATTTTGGGTATGCGTGGGCAGTATAATAACAGATGGAGTTCCTATACCATTACAGGTGTTTCCAGTTATGAAAATAATAGTTCAACAGGTATTCCTTCTTCGGACAGGATTGGCAATACCACTGTCTACTGTGCAGGGGATAACTATGACAATGGTTATGTTGCCAAGTGGACAAATGTTGTTCCGGAAAGCACAAGTATAACCCTTACTATTAAAGGTGTTGCTCATGGAGCTGATCCTGCAAATAAAGGTTACCTATCCGCTATAAAACTTGTGGAACAACTACTTGATGAGACCCGTATCAGTAACTATACCTCTGGCACACCTACTGTTCCTCCGACAACTGTTGATAAAGGTACTACAGGAAACTGTTTAGGCACATTCAGATTTGATGGAGCAGGAACAGTTTCTCAGATTACTCTCACCGAATACGGAACCTGTGATGCAGCCAATGATTTAGAGAACGTAAAACTTTTCCAGGATGATGGCGATGGAGATTGGGAGTCAGGGATAGATACCACCCAGCTTGGTTCAACAACCACGTTTAGTGGTCCATCTTCAACAGCTACATTCTCAGGGTTTAGTCTTGTTGCTTATTCAACCTGTTATGTTCATGTTGTTCTGGATGTGAAAGACACTGCTACAGTTAAAGAAACAATAGGTATAGAAATTTCTACCTCAACAGATGTTGCTTCCACTAAGGATGTCACTGCCCCCTCTTGGCCAGTTCAATTAGGAACTGCGTTAGTTGGTCCATTTATCACTGTGAGCAATTATACAGAAGGAGATCCTACTGTCCCTCCTTCAAAAGTGTATCGGGGTACTACAGAGAACTGTCTTGGCACATTTAAATTTGATGGTTGGGGTACAATTTCAGAGATTACCATTACCGAATACGGCACCTGCGATGCGAATGGTGATTTAGAGAATGTAAAACTCTTTCAGGATGATGGCGATGGAAACTGGGAGTCAGGTGATGATACAACTCAGCTTGGCTCAACAACCACATTTAGTGCCTCATTTTCAACAGCAACTTTCTCAGGGTTAAATCTTACTGCTGGCGCTACTTGTTATGTTCATATAGTGTTGGATGTATTGTCAGATGCTGCTACTGGTCAAACTGTGGGTATTGAACTTTACCAGGATGATATTGTCTGTACCTCAACTGCCACTGCCTCAAGCTGGCCTGTCAAGTTAAGCACTTCAACCATTATTCTACAGCAGGTAATTGTAAATGACTACACTGGAGGAAGCCCGTCTGTGCCTCCAGGAACTGTATATAAACAAAGCACAGAAAATTGTCTGGGAACATTTAGATTTGATGGTTTAGGTACGATTTCCCAGATTACTATCACCGAATACGGAACCTGCGACGCGCTTAATGATTTAGAAAACATAAAACTTTTCCAGGATGATGGCGATGGCAACTGGGAGTCAGGTGGCGATACAACTCAGCTTGGTTCAACAACCAATTTCAATTCCAGTAATGAAGCAACATTCTCAAGTTTAAATCTTACAGCAAGTGCTACCTGTTATGTCCATGTAGTATTGGATGTAAATTCAAATCCTATTGATGGTGAGACTGTGGGTGTTGAACTTTATCAGGATGACATTGTCTGCACTACAACAACAACTGCTTCGGGCTGGCCAGTACAATTGGGCACATCTAATATTGCCACTTATACTGCAGAGGCAACTGTTGCCTTTGTTGGCGATGGAAGACCAAGACTTTTTGGAGATGGAGAGAGCCAGTTAACCAATGACTTAAATCAGATAGATGACCAGATGGGTTCTGGCTGGACATTGGATGCTGTTGTTACAACCGGTGATATGGATTACGTTTCTGAGGCAGGTCAACAGACCCTTGATGATGCTTATGCTGTTTCTGATGTAAACACCACACCTCTTTTCTACGCTGTAGGAAATCATGAGACTGATAATTCCTATGATATGCCTGTGTTAAGGAATAAGTTCTCCGGTTACTCCTATAACCCCAACTCAGGACCTGCCAATTGTGAGGAGACCACTTATTCGTATGATGTTGGAGATATACATGTAGCTGTGATAAATGTGTATTATGATGGCACAAGTGATACAGGAACAAATGGTGATGTGGTAA
>DAOVHK010000027.1 GCA_030671905.1 Clostridia bacterium
AAAGTCTCCTCTCTTCCTGCATCTTTGGGAACCGGCTCACCTGTTATATCATTAGCTTCACACCAGGCAGCGTAGTTAGTTATTTCTCTCTCTGAATAACGGATTATATATTCATTTGCCCTGCCAACATTTTCGTCATCTCCGGGAGCAGTCCAGCTCAATACCACATCACCAGTATTGGAACCTGCCTCTGATTTAAGGTTTATCTTTTCTGGTCGAGTATTGTCTCCCGTATCTGAAAATCCCATCTTATTTAAAGCATCGGTAACATAAGGAATCTGCATAAAAACATCCCAGACCATCCCAGTTCTATAATTTTCAATGGCTAACATTGTTGCGCCCTGACTGATTCCAATTACATCATCTGCATACCAATCTGGACTTCGGTCAAGATTGAATCCATCACAAAATCCGTATTTACCCCAGATACTACTTTTATAATTATCATACATATACTTTAATGCCTCTATCGACTCCTCTGGTGTAAACATTATCGAGCCTGCTGATGCTGTAGGTTGAACTGTGCCATCGTCATTAAGACCTCCCCCCGGCTCTGCTCCATAGACAGTGTAAACCCCATCAGGGTCATCCCCTGCAGTCAAACCCCAGCTTTTAGAACTATAAGTAGTGTAATCATCGTCGCCATCTTCCGTATCATCCTGGTGTTCAATGCAGAACTGTCTGTTTGCTAAAGTAGCCTTCTTTGAATTTTCAAAATAATTGGTGCCTCCATACTCTTTTCTCCGGAAGTCAATCCAGATGTGTGGATATTGGTGGACAAATAGAGGATTTTTGGGTTGGCAATAAATTAAAGTATAGCCGGCATAAGTGTCTTCTTGTCTGTCCATATCTGTCCAGCAATCTACATTTTTTGGATGGGTAGGTGAGCCTATTGCTAAGACGTCAAGAAGAATCCCCTCGTTAAAACTGTTCCAGTAAGAACCACCAAATCCAGACCCGGGTTTCCAGGACATATTTACAAATTTGGTACTATTACTCATCCATTCCCAATCCGCTGACCGGTATAGTTCATTGGCTATAGTTTCAATTTCTGTGCCTTTGAAATATTGGCCTGCAAACAGAGCACCAGCAAGGAAGAGGGATGTATCAATAGAAGAAACTTCGCAAGTGTCGTAGCGGGCTCCAGTATCCATATCGAGCCAGTGATAAAAGAACCCATGCTCATTTTCTACAGGTCCGTCTCTAAATGTTTTGAGAGTGGTTAGAATACGATTATAAGCTTGATTATAACTTATCCATCCCCGACTATGAGCCACACATATTGCGGTCAATCCAAATCCCACTGAGGCAATACTTGCATGATTATATATATCGGAAGTGAAATTCCTCGCTCTGTCCTGAATCAGTCCATTAGAGGGATTTGCCTCATTCCAGAAGAACCAGAAGGTTTCCTCTTCTACCATATCGAGGAATTCCTCATCGCTCATCCCCTGGGCAGGAACTCCTCGCACAAGGCCCAAAATAAGAAAAAATAAGAGAGCCAAAAAGACTCTCTTCATGTCTACACTTGTTCTCATTGTCCTTAAAATGTACCAGCAAAGCGTAAACTTTGCTTCTTTTTTTAAAACATGACTTCAAGAGCTATTCGGGTAAAGTTATCAGCAAATGGATAACCTGTTGGCTCCCAACTGGGGTCTCCGAACCTCGTGGTCTTGTACATACCTAAAAGTTTTAGATAAGGTGTTGGATAGTATTCAATTTTGGTCTGAAAAGAATCGGTCACATAACTGGCACCTGTGAGAGGATGTTCTATATCCTCTCTGCGGAATTTAAACCACAACACTAACGGGAGCCTGATTCCGGGAGTTACTGGGTGGACGAGGTGAAAACGTAGATATAGTTCGCTCACACCAACTTTTTCGTTCCTGTCCACATCCAGGCTGGAACGGAGGCTGGTGTATTCATAATCTTCTTTTCGATATTCGCGAGATATCCCCATCTCCATTCCCCGAAAGCCATAGTAGTATAAGCTAAGGTTAGTGCGTTTTCTCCCATAATCTTTATTTGAATTGCGAGTTATATCATCGTAAGCAACGGAGGCGACAAATCCTTTACAGGACTGTTCAAACTTAACATTATAACCCTTCTGGTCACCATCTACATCATCGAAAACTGTCGGCTCCTGACGATACTCTGGCTTAAAATTTTCACCGACCCAGCGATACCCGTAACTAAGTTTTGAACTTCTCCAAAGGAGATTATCGAAAATTAACTTTCCTCGCCACATACTTCCATAGACGGATACTGGCTTATCCAGCTTTTGGTTATAAATCGGTTCAGTAGGGTCAGTACGGTCAACTTCAGCATATTGATGGTATATATCGTGGCCATAAATTCCTTCAAATATGATTCGATGGCTAAGCAAGTACTCCAAAATTCGAAACATAAAGCTTGTATCTTTTTCCACTGGCTCTACTTCCAGCGTTCCGTCTTCTCCCGAAGAGCCCGAAAGCCGTGCTGTCTGGGAATGGTGAATTCCAATTGCCTCCAACCGAAAATATTGCCAATATTGTCGGAAATGGCTTCCTAAAGTGAAGGAATTGAAAGGCTGCTTGATGAAGAAAGTATTGTAGTTGAGTCCACGATAGTCCCCATCAATAGAGACTCCTTTCCATCCGTAAACAGGATTAAAAGTATAGCGGGTAGAGTCGAGCCAGAGGTGTCCCAGAGTAATCCTCGAAGCTTGAGGGAGGATATCGTTCACTGTAAATTGTAGAGTGGGAAATTCAATATCGGGAGATTGTCTGCGAGTCTCTTCAAAAGGCCAATTTTCCAGCTCAACGCCATATGCCGCTTCTCCAAAATTCTGCGTCTCGGCTGCAATCTCCATTTTCCCGCCAAATCTTAAGAGTCTTCCTTCAACAGAGAGACTTCCCATACTAAATATTTCGTTCTTCTGTTCAGGGGTATAAGAATAGCCAGTGTAAATTGTGACGCCAAGGTCTGTCTTCTTCTCCCTGGAATATTCCTTTGGGTTTCCCTGTGGGGAACTCTTGGCTGAAGAAGGTTCCTCACCCAATTCTTCTTCAGAAGACTGGGCAAAATAGATATTATCGAGATATATGGTTCCTGTTTTTCTGGTCACATTTTCATTAAACACAATCGTTAACTCTGTCATCTTTCTCCATTCCCCTATTCTCTTGAACATCCCCAGGGGAATGACTATTTTTTGCCAGGAAGAACCTACTCCTTCGACCAGGAACTTATCGGTCTGGTCGATATTCTTCAGTTCAACAATAAACTTCCGCGTGAAACCCTGTAGCGGATCTCCTTTAACATAAAAGATGAGATATCTATAATCTTTAAGGTTAGCATTGTTCAACAGGAAATAGAAACCATTATAAGAAGTATGGGGAACCTCCTTGGCAAAGCCAATAATCGAATCCATGTCGTAGTCATAAATGTAGTAGGAAGTATCAGGAAATTCCCTTAAATAGGTAATGGTGGAATCGATATCGTAGTCCAACCTCAGGGAACTACCAGTCTCACCCACACGAATCTTGGAATCAAAAGAAACCACACAACCCTGAGACTTGTCCTGGGGATTGACATTCCATGGGTAGCTTTCTCCTCCCAGTTTATTGAGAAATGTCTGTTCGTCAAAATCATCCACTGAAAGGATTTTACTTTCGGCATCTGGGCAGTACATAAAAATTACCACTAAGGCTACCAATCCAGCCAATATAATAGATAAGCTGTTTCTCCTCATCAATTTACACCTCATCTCCAAAACTGTAGCAGCAAAGCGCAAGCTTTGCTTTCTTCTTAGCAGAGCTATCGCTCTGCAGCTACAGTTTATGATTAAAACGTAATTACCATGGAAAACAGGTGGGTGCCTCCCAGGTCATAGTGTCTCTCCCAAGCATAATCGAAACGGAAAAATCTATAGCCAACACTTCCACCCAGAGTAAAATTCCACTTGCCCTTATCCTGATTAATCAAACCTGTTCGCAAACCTATTCCCCTATTCAGTAACCACCACTCAATTCCCATGTGAGTCTCAACATAACTTTCCAATAGTTTGTCCAAATCGAGTGCAAGGTTCATAAAGGGATTAGGTTTAAATCCTATTCCCAGCCGTAAATTGGCGGGAAGCTGGTCTTCTGCCTGCGTATCCCACCTTATTTTTGGTCGATTGAAGTCCTGGTATAGAAGTCCCAAGTTCAAGTGTCCAGCGAAAGTCTTGTATAGAATACCTATGTCTGCTCCTAAGCCGCTACCACCTTCTTTGTAATCCACAGAGTAATATTTTATATTTGCTCCTAAACTAAAAGGTGTTGCTATTCTCATTCCATAGGAGATAATATAAGTATTCTCAGTATAATCCATAAATTCTACATTGCTTGTCGTGTCCAGACGTACCCAGCTGAACCCCAGCGAACCATTACCCATATTGGGATGGACATATCCCAGAAATTCGTAATTTATTAATCCTAAACTGAAGAGGTCTTTATGCATAACACTGAGTTGACTCTTCTCTATCCAGGCTATACCAGCAGGGTTCCAGTAGATGCTATTTCCATCGTCACTTATTGCTGTAAAGGCATCTCCCATTCCTTTTGGACGAGCACCAATACCTATCCTGTCAAAAGCTCCACCCTCTGCTTTCTGTGACGGGTAATGGGCGACGCTTAACACAAAAGCGATTAGCACAATCAAAAAAAGTTTATAAACTGCGCGACGCATAATGTCCACATCCCTTTTTGTAGCTGTATCAGCGGATTACTCCGATGACATGTTTTACCTGGTCTGTCTTCTTGTCTAAATCCTCTGCTTCCAGAAGATATAAGTATAAACCGTTTCTCACTAAATTTTCAGAATTATCTCTTGCATACCAGTATATTGTGTGCTCTACACTCGGCTCCTTCTCGCCGCCATCCACCTTCCTTACTAAATTCCCGGCTAAATCATAAATTTTCAAGGTTATATTCGCATAACGGGCAAGTATAAACTTAAAACTGGCTCTATCTTTAATTCCGTCATTATTGGGCGAGATAGGATTGTCCGGAACAACAATACTTCTAATCAGGGCATCTCCTCTTCCTTTTCTGAAATCATCAACTTCCAGAACTTCGAGTTCATCAATCGTTAGAGTACCACTCCCGCCGTCTCTCTTGCTCACCACAAAAAAGATAGCCTCAATTTTCGTTAAATCGAGCTCATCAGCGATATCGCCATTACTATAGGTTCCACTTGTGAGGAGGAAGAGTTCTTCATAGGGGATGGTTGCCGTCTTCCACTCGCCTTCAGTGTTGGTAACATCATAGATTTTTTTAGAAAATACAGTATCATTCTTATCCATTACTCTCAATTCCAGGTTGTTGGCGTTTCCTGTTCCTTTATATTTAAATCTGAAAGAATCACTTCCAGCAATATTCCTTCCCCAATCCCTCTCTATTACTACCCAATCATCAATATCTCCCCGGTTAAAACTATACGTCAACTCCAATGCTCTTCCATCCTGGCCAGATATGCTATCTAAAGATGTAGTCGTAACTCCCTTATCTTCATCAGCTCCATAATTTTCCCAACCAGAAATGGGAGCAGGCTCATCCATCTTGTCGAGAACGCTAATTGAACCCTCGGAAGAACTGCCCGGTCCGGTAAATCTTATGTTGTCAATGTAAACCCTCCCTGCCCGGGGAGTCTGGTCAAAGACTATGTTCACCTGCCTTACCGCGCTGGTATCGAGTCCTGTAAAATCTGCAAGGGGAATAGTCACTTGTTGATAGGCAGTGGTCACATTTGCGATATAACTTGTAACCTGAACCTCAGGTTCAGTTCCAAGCGTATCTCCTGTATCTGCTATCTCGACCTTAAATTTTTCACCACCAGTTGCTCCCTTTACCCAGAATTTTAGGTTTTGGTATCCACTCAAGTCATAACCGCTCTCGTCACTCCTCATAAAACTCCAGTAACCACTCCACTGACCCGACGGAAAATCGTAAGTAATGGAAAGAGCGTAGACCCCTTCTTTAGCATTGCCAGAGTCATAAGTTATAGAAGGGTCGTAGTTTCCGCTGGGCGACATAGCTCCCGCATTGCCACCAAGGTCATTGGGTGGTGTGCCGCAATTGAAGTTATCGAGGAGAAGACTGACTGATGGTGTGTTCAACTGGTAGGATTCAAACCTGTCAATTGCTACTTTACCACTCCCACCTTCCGACACGTTTATAGCAAACCCTATCTTGGAAATATTTCCTCTATCCAGCGTACCATTCCCGGTTCCTTCCCAGTGGGAGAGACTGTCAAATGTTAAAATTGCTTGAGTCCAGGTGGAAATATTTGAAAGGTTAGCCAGTTTCCTTTCAAATACATCACCGTCAGTATCGGTTATCTGAAACTTTATGTGATTGGAATCTCCTGTCCCTTTATAGTAGAACCTTACAGCATCTCCCGCAGAGATATCCACATTGGCGAAGTCTTCTCTTTTGATAGCAACCCATTCTCCGGAATTGATGTCATAGTCCAGTTGAACGGCATTCCCTGTTAAGCCAGTAACTGTGGAAGTAGACAGACTTGCTCCGCTATCAGTCTGAACCGACCAATTGGTGGATGAGTCCATACTGTCAAGAACTTCAGCAAAACTCAAACCCGCAAGAAAAATCAGAAACAGGGAAATCGTAAACCAATTTTTAACTGTTTTCCTGACTATTTGCAAATAGAGTCACCTCATTTCTCAATAATTACCAACTCCACCCTTCTATTGAGTGCTCTTCCTTGCCAGGTATCATTTTCAGTAATCGGTTTAACCTCTCCGTAACCCACAGCGTGTAGACGGTCGGGATCTATCCCTCCGGTTATCACCAGGTAGTTCAGAACGATTGCTGCTCTCTTTCTGGAGAGGAGAAGGTTCAACCCATCATCTCCCACGCTATCCGAATATCCCTCGATGCGTAGTTTATATTTGGGATTTAACTTCAAAATATCTGCCATCTTGTTTATCTTGGGAAATTCTCTTGCTGAAATGTGGATGTCTCCGGAATCAAAACTGATTATAACAGTATCGGGAAGGCATGCCTCTTTGGTCTCTTTGGTCTCTTTGGTCTCTTTGGTCTCTTTGGTCTTTTTGGTCTCTTTAGTCTCTTTGGTTTTTTCAACACCTTTACCATCGGTGAAATAGATGTCATCAAAGTAAATAATGCCTTCTTTAGGGTTGCTTGTCAAATCGTCAAAGACAATTACGAATTCAGTCATCTTGCTCCAGTCGGTTATTCTTTTAAATTTTTTAAGGGGAACTATCACCTTTTGCCACTCGCTCGTGATTCCGCTGACAAGGAAACTGCTCACCTGGGTAGGATTTTTCAACTCTACCTTAAACCTTCTGGTAAAGCCCTTCTCTTCATCTCCTTTGACAAAGAAGACAAGCTCTTTATAGGCTTTCAAGTCTTGATTCTGCAATTTTGTCCAGAAGCCATTATAGGCAGGGTTAGGAGAATCTACATCATAGGTTAATTTCAATGAATAGCCCTTATCTCCACACTTCACCTCAGAGGAAAACGAGTCCATACACGTCTGGGTAAAGTCGGTGGGGTCCTTATCCCAGGCACCAAAGTCTCCTCCCAGATTGTTCGGCTTCTGTCCTGAGTCAAAATCTGCCACCTTAAGAATTGCCGCATTGCCCTTCCCTATCACCATGAAAGCCATTGACACTACAAGAATTACTACCAGATTAATGCAACTTTTCCGAAACATTCTTTACCTCCTCTTTTGTAGCGGCAAAGCACAAGCTTTGCCTAAGCAGAGCTATCGCTCTGCAGCTACAAACATTTACAATTCGCTTGCGTAGCCACAAACCTATTTTGAAAAATAGAGATTATCAATATAGATTGCCCCATCCCTGTCTGTGACTATTCTGTCTTCAAATACTACCACGAATTCAGTCATCTTGCTAAAGTCAGTAATTCCCGCAAAGTTCCTAAGAGGAACAACTACCTTCTGCCAATCTGAAGTAACTCCCTTTACATAATACTTACCCACTTCTTTCTTCGTATTTTTCAGTTCAATCTTAAACTGAGTAGTAAAGCTATCCTTTTCATCGCCTTTCACATAGAAGACGAAATTTTTGTAGGGAGTAACATCGATATGTTGCAGTTTAGTCCAATAACCATTAAAGGCAGGGCTAGGAGAATCGACATCGTAGGCTACCTTCATAGAGTATCCTTTCTCTCCGCACTTGACCTCAGAAGTGAAATACTCCCTGCAGGTCTGTGTCTCATCCGCAGGGTCGCGGTCCCATGCCCCTAAATCGCCTCCCACATTATTGGGCTTTGCTCCATCATCAAAGTCGTCAATCATCAGGATGTCTCCAGGTTTTTCCACTGACACTTTCTCTTTTTTTACTACCTTCTCTTCCTTTACTACCTTTGCTTCCTTTACTACCTTTGCTTCCTTTACTACCTTTGCTTCCTTAACTGTCTTCTCCTCTTTTACTCGGTACTCCTCTAATGGAACGCAGCCAAACAGAATTAAGACTCCCAGCACCACCAAAGAAGAAAAGATAACATTCTTACTCATTTACAATTCCTCCTTTTTCTTTTATTTTTACATTCCAATATTGTAGCAGCAAAGCGTAAGCTTTGCCTAAGCAGAGCTACCGCTCTGCAGCTACATACTAAAATCTTACGGTAAGTGAAATCCTATGAGAACCGTAGGTCTCTACTATCTCCAGAGGAAAGATAAAAGCATAATCGAGCTGGATACCAAAATATCTTGCCAGAGCCTTATTAAAGCTGAAACCAAAAGTAATTTCCCTGATATTCCCGCCCATCCTGAGTCCTAACATCTTCTCAACGAACCAGCCCTCTAATCCTAAATGTACGTTTAGCTTATCTTCCAGGCTCCCCCAATCCTGAAAACGATAGGCGAAATCGAGTGTCGGTGTCACATCCCGCACTATAATTCTCCTCAGTATCTTAAATCCCTTCAGTCTATAAGCAAATCCAACCCTTGCTTCTAGAGGAACCCTATCTCTACTCTTTAAACCAACATCGGGCGTGGTGATGTTCTTTACACACGCACCTATAGACAATCCGGAAAACTTTGGCAGGTTTGGCTTGACCAAAACCCCGATATCGAATGTAAAGTTGGCTTTGGAACGCCCGCCAGCAAATACAGGGTCTCCCCTCGAATACTCATCCAGTGTATAACCATGACTCAAACACTTCAGGTTTACACCCGTAAATACTTCCGGAATTAATCTGGGAACAAAATCATTAATCTTGCTTGCATAGGTGAGAGTATAGGTCTCCTCTTTATAAAGATCAGTAGAAATGAATCCCGCCCTGCTAATTCCAAACGCACCAACTCTATGTACGGGAAGCACATAAGAGAAGTAGTTCAGCCCTAAATCTACTCCATCAAGACCAGTATATAGTCTGGAATACATAAAGTTCGCTTCAGGATATTTCATCTGGGCAAGTCCAGCAGGGTTCCAGAGTGGACTTGAAGCATCGTCAGCCAATCCGCAGAACGCCCCACCCATTCCAGCCGAGCGAGTCCCCCAGCCACTATCCTTAAAGGCAGAATACACCTTGTGTGGTGTGTTAGGCGCCACGTTTAACCCTACGAAGATTAAGATGAAGAACAAAAATTTCTTAAACATCTTTATCCATCCTTGGGAATCTGTTCATATTCCTTATTAATTCCCTTATGCAATAGGTAAGCCTGAATATGGCCTGTTTTCTCAAATATCTCCCAGTAGAAATCAGTCTCCCGGGAAATCAGCCTGGGAATTTTGCTGTATTCGTTCTCAACAAAAGATAATCCCACATCATACTGGTTGGGCAGTTCGGTTTTGCCCTTACCTCGACGACTCTTTTCCTTAGTCCAGACCGTCCAGGCAATCGACTCTATCGGTTTTGAAGTGGGTCTTACACTTATTCCCAATTTCAAAAACTGAGGCAACCGATATTCTCCAGGCCAGTTCAACAGAATCCCGTTACTGCTGATATTCTTAATAGTGGCACAGACCAATTCTCTCCCGGTACGCTTTCTTCCCGGACTAACCGGTTTACACTGTACGGGAATTTTAACCACAAAGCGGTTAAATTTTCTCCTTTCACTAGATGTTCTCTCTTTCCCCATCAGACTTACCTCCTTCAAAACCGTGATATGCACAAATTGAATTTGTGTCTACAAATATAATTTCTGGTCGGGCACCATTTATGGTGCCGATCGGTTGTTATTTTGCTACTGCTATAGTGCCGTTAACCGATCTTTTCTTTCCATTGACATTCGCTTTGAACTGATAGATATATACTCCACTTTCCACTATGTTTCCATCTTCATCTTTGCCATCCCATTCGTAAGGTTCTCCATCAATTGTTCTTATCTTCTCACCAGTGATATCATAAATCCTGATAGTTGTAGTCTGACCACTTAGACCACTGAAATAGGCAACATCATTTTTCCCATCAACATAGGCAGGAGTAATAATTCTCTCCTTGGGTCTATATTCGGAAATTCCCATTGGGCGAGCCTTAAACAGACCATAATAGCTGAAGTGGCTTATCTTTACAGTAACAATGTTTCTATCGCTATCAATTTTCCCGCCCACTGGCCTCCAGGTAATTCCATCCCACCAATAGCAAGCCAGTTGGCTCTCGCTAAACTCTGTCTCCTTTCCTTCCCAATCTTCAGGCTTGCCATTGTTATCCAGGTCGAAATAGAGTAGATTCATCGTTACTACTTTCTTAAATTTCATTCCTTCTTCCGTAAAATTATAGATTGCTACAGGTTTCCAATCCTCTGCTTGAGAATAGCCTGGTATTCCGTTTAAGTCCGTAATCTGTTTTATAGTTATTTTAGTGTCTTTACTTAGCGCTCCTTCCGGAATGTCAACCATAACTTCACCATCATCAGAATTCCCATCAGGAAGGATTACTTTTCCACCCTTATAACCAACAGTCTCGATAATACTTTGAGTGACTTCAATTATTTGCGGATAAGATTCATCCTTCCAGTAACCAATGTAACCTTCTCCATCGCTCGCCTCCAACCAGTAGTATATCTGGCAAGGTTGAGAGACTATCTGAGAAGGCATAATATAGGTTGCTGTCTTCTCCACAGGACTCCCCTGCAAAGCCATTGGAGCACTTTGCCAATTGCCACTCTTGCCTATTCTGTAGTGAATAGTAGCACTCTCTACCGACTTATCATCGGTAATTTTAGCATTAAATACTATCTTGTTCCCAATAATCCCGATTCCCTCTATCGGCTTGTGAGAAATAACTGGCTTATCTTCAGGGGCAAGGTGGTAAAGATCGAACGAAATTATTGTTGAATATTCTCCTGCTCCAGCGCTTCCAAAAAGTCCTCCCAGGTAAACATAAATTGGCGAACTCGCAGGTCTAAGGTCAGGAGGATCGTTCGGATAGGGAGACAGATTGGTGTAGCTCGGTCCACCATAACAGATATTTACATAGCCATCACTAAAGGCACTAACCCAGCTTTCATCATATTGAGTTGTATTGGGGTCATCCCAGTCACCTCTATCTTTAAACCAGGCCCAGTCGGTAATAGTGCTGAAAACCACACCTCCTATCTGGACATCATTGTAAACTCGCCACAATAAAGGAGCTCTCTGCTTACCATCGCCAGTAACCAAACCTCCCCGCTGGTAACCTCCGCCACTCCAATTGGTGTTGTCAGTGTAGATATTAATAAACCAGAGAGATTGATCGGATTCATAATCTATTTCTATATATTGATCTGGTGTGTCAAGATTCGTATCAGGATCGAGCTGACCAAAATCTATCGAGGGAGCATCACTATCGTCACTTACATTTTTTGCTTGCACTGACAGAGTAGTCTGGCCATAGGACACCGTCGAGCTTCCTGCTATTATCAGAATAGCAGCTACCAATAGGAAGCTTAAAAGCGATCTTTTAGCCAACATGTTCTGGAAAATTGTTTCCAACATTTTAGGTCTCTACCTCAAAATAGATTTTCTCATTTCTCAACCTGAAACTGTAAATTGTCTATATAAAGAACTCCAGTCTTGCTGCCTTCATCACCGTTTATTCTCCAGTCCTCATAAACGAAAGTTATCTTTCTTATGCTATTCTTATTCAATCCAGCGAATGCGCTCAAAGGAATGGGGTACCGTTGCCAGCTGGTAGTTATCTTTCTCAGTATCACATAACAAGTTTTAGAGTTATCTACAATTTCTACTTTTAATATTTTGGGGTTTTCAGTTGCAGACTTAGCCTTTATCCAGACAATAACATAGTTATAGTCGCTGAAATCGTGAGGAATTTCAGTCCAGCCATCTGCTCCACCACCGAATATCATAAACTGGCCTCCCCATGAATCAGAAGTGACATTGTAAGTAGACTCCAGAGCACTTGGTAAGGAAACGTACTCATTAGTAGTAAATGAATGGGTAAAATTTGCAGTAGGCATATCACCTATATTGCCACCAAGAGCACAGGTCCCTAACTTATCTCCGAAATAGTCTATTCTAACCTCATTTACTGAAGAACTACCGAATGATATTGTGTCTATATAAATAGTCCCTTGGAGCGGACTTCCATTAGTAACGCTCTGAGAATTCTCAAAAACAAAGACCAGTTCTTTCATATCATTCCAACTGTCAAGATTAACAAAGTTATGGAAAGGAATGGTTACCTTCTGCCAACTGGTGGTTACTCCGCCATCCAAATAATCGGTAACATAGACTGCTGCACGGTTACGATTAGGGTTAGTGCTATTGTTCTTAAGTTCTATTTTAAAGAACTCTCCTCCCGTTGTGCCCTTAACCCAGAAAGAGATGGAAGTATAACCACTTAAGTTTTCTTCTTCCAACAGGCTCCAGTAACCAGCATAACTTGCTGAAGCAGAAACATTATAATCGAGTTTCAAACAGAATAGACCTTCCTGGGGAGAAGTCGCATCCCGAGAATCAACACAGCTTGCTCCCCCATCAGAAAATGAGCCAGTCTCATGCCCCCAGTTGTTGAGCTTTCCGCCATCGTTGAAATCGTCCAGAACCGGTCCCAAGACAATCGGTTCCTCTATAACACTATTTACACTCACTTCAGCTGTGCGGTCAACTCCGGCAAAGACGATTCCACATAACGAAAGGAGTAAACTCAAGATAATAGCTGTGTTCAAAATTTTCTTAATCATTCTCTCTTCCTTCTATTGATATTTTACCCTGTCCATTTACGGAAAATAGAGCCTCATACGAAGAAATTCTATCTTTCAGACCATAAAGCTCACCATAGTTGATAGTAGCTTTCGCCTTATATTCGCCTGGAGGGAGCACTCCTCTTTTCCAGATTGCTGGAAATGTTCTTTTAGCCTGAGGGAAGACTGGAAAGCCATGGAAAATATCTACCTCCTTTATTCTATTGCCCTCTTTGTCATCTACAGTCACTTTCCCCTTAGGTCGAATATGGACATTGCCCATATTCTCCACAGTCACTCCAAAATTGATTCCGTAATTATCTGAGTTTTCGCCAGCATATTTCGCCACATCAAACTTTTCAATATTAGCTTCTATAACTTCTGTTCCTTTAATAGTTACATAAATGCTTACTCCAAAGCGCGTTTTTATACTTACTCCACCGCCGGCAGGAGCAAGAGAACCGAAAAAGACCATTGCCATCATTTCACCCTTAGCTTCTTCTGGCACTTCTATTTTATATTTCACTTTTCTTACCTTTCCCGGAGCAAGTTCGAATTCACGCGGTTTAACCTTAAGCCAGGAATCAACCTCAACTCCTTCCTCTTTTCTCCCCCAATTCTCCAGGTCCACTTTCACCTTGATAGCCCTATCCCCATCGTTTAATACGGTAAAAGTCCCTGCTTTCCTCTTTCCTAGGGAAAGGCTAAGCTCGGTCACTGTCGGCTTTACACCAATCCCGGCATAAACGAGGAAAGGAGAGAAATTGAGAAAGACCAGTGCCACTAAGAGATAGAAATTTCTCCTTAACATTAACTCCTCCGGTATAAACCCAATTCTGTAGCAGCACAAAGCGTAAGCTTTGCTTTTCTTTTACCTGGGCGGGCACCGAGTCCCGCCCCTACACTGCTGCAGAGCTTCGCTCTTTAGCTACATCCTCTTTTATTCGTGATAAAGGTCAAAACCGATTACCGTACTATACGAGTCCGATGCTGCAGAGCCGAAAAGACCACCCACATAAGTTACAAATGTTTTATCACTATCTAACTCTCCGGTAGTGCCCGGCTCAACCACCATAACATAATCGGGTCCGCCATAAGCAATGTTGGTGTAGCCATCATTATGGGCGCTCGTCCAGCTCTCGTCAGGCCCTGTTCCTGGAATATCTACGTCTTTCTTATCCTTGAGATATGTCCAATCAGTAAGAGCAACTGGTGGATCAGATACACCTGTGGTTGCTCTATATGCCTGCCAGACCATACCCGTGCGATTACCAGCAGTCGAGCCTTTCATTCCACCATACTGGAATCCCCAAGTGGTAGTATCAGGCTGAGCGGTGAAGTTATCGGTGTACATCTCCAACTCCCACGCTCCGTAATTACTGTCTACCTGTACCTCCACATAATGGGGAGCTAACTTATTTCCCGTACCTCCAGATAGAGAACCAAAATCGACTGAGGCAACATTTCCGTTGTCGCTAATCTTCTTAGCCTGGACTGAGAGTGAGGTAGATGCTCCAAGCGTAGCTGTGGCAGAAACTGAGTCTGTCTCATCCACTACTGCTAAAGAAGTTCCCAAGCCTGCAAGAAGTAGAACCAGCGTTAGCATTCCTGATAACCAAATAGTCTTCATAGTTCGCATTTTCATCTTTTTTCATCTCCTTTTCAAATAGATTTTTTAAACACAAA
>DAOVHK010000017.1 GCA_030671905.1 Clostridia bacterium
AAGAAAGAAGGACCACCAGAAGAGGCTAAAAAAGAGGCTGAGGAGAAGAAAGAAGTCCCGCCAGAAAAAGTTAAAGCAGCTGAAGAGAAGAAGAAAGCACCGCCAGAAGAGACTAAAAAAGAAGCGAAGAAGAAAGAAGCACCACCAGAAGAGGCTAAAAAAGCAACCGAGGAAAAGAAAAAAGTCCCGCCAGAAAAAGCTAAAGCAGCTGAGGAGAAGAAGGAAGAAGCTCCTCCTGAGGCTAAGAAGGGAAGGAAGATAAAGAAACTTACCTTGGATGAGGTAGAAGAGAAACTGAAATCCGTTGAGGCTACTATGAAAGGGACTTCTTCAAAGTATGCTCAACATCTTCTCCAGAGGAGAGAAGAGCTACTTCAGAAGAAGAAAGCAGAGGAGATGAAATAAATCTTCGCCTCACAAACTATTCTCTTCAACAATTTTCTTGTTCTCTACTCCAGGAGGACGAGTTGGCTTTTCGGGCAAAGTATTGCTACTTGATATGGTGAAAAAGATAAAGAAAAAAATTATCTATACTATAGGTTCAGCCGCCAGATCTCAGGATGATTTCCTTAAGACTTTAAAGGACTGGGGAGTAAAGACTTTAGTTGATGTGAGGAGGTTCCCCACCAGTAAATATGAACGTTTCAAAAGGGAAAACCTGGATACGCTTCTTTTCTCCTCGGAAATTGAATATGTCTATATGGGAAAGGACATGGGTGGGTTTCGTAAGAGCGGATATGCAACTTATGTTAAGACGAAAGAGTATAAACAGGCTCTTAAGTCCCTCCAGAAACTAGCAAAGAAAAACCCTGCTGTAATAATGTGCTGTGAGAGGTTGCCCGCTGGATGCCACAGGAGATATATTAGCCAGAGCCTGAAGAAGCTCGGCTGGAAAGTGATTGATATAATCTAAATGTAGCGAATATGTACTTAAATTTCTGGAGTGTCAAATAAGAGTTTTACCTGGTACACATGATTGGAGAGGTGATTGTCTTTGTCCAAGGTTAGAGCCCATGTGTGGATAGAGGGGTTTGTTCAGGGAGTCTTCTTCCGCAGTCATACTCGTGACAGAGCTATAGGCTGGGGAGTGAAAGGGTGGGCAAGGAATTGCCCGGATGGTCGGGTGGAATCTGTTTTTGAAGGGGATAAACAGGCTGTGGAAAGAATTATCCAATGGTGCCATCGCGGTCCTGCTGAGGCAGAAGTTAAAGACGTTCAAGTTGAATGGGAAAAATATAGCGGAGAATTTGACACTTTTTCAGTCAGATATTTTTAAAGTTCCGGATAAAGTTCCGGGGACACAATACTTAATTATTGAACCTGGAAAATAGAATAGAGCCCTCTAAAAATGGCTTGCAGAAGTGCGAGAATATTTAATATAATAGGATAAATTTATAGAAACCTCGTGGGGATGGTAAATATGTGGAATCAGATGAAGACATTTATTCTAATGTTAGCCCTGACTTTAGTTTTGATCTGGGTGGGAAACCTTATCGGTGGAAGGCAGGGCATGATTTTTGCCTTCATAATTGCAGCAGGGATCAACTTCATAAGCTACTGGTATTCTGATAAGATAGTTTTGGCAATGTATAAAGCCCAACCTTTAAGGGAGGAGGATATGCCTCAACTTTATGGCAATGTAAGGGCTCTTACCCAGAAATCTGGATTGCCCATGCCCAAACTCTACCTTATTTCCCATTCCGCTCCCAATGCCTTTGCCACCGGGAGAAATCCCCAGCACGCTGCAGTGGCAGTAACTGAAGGTATATTGCGGGTTCTGGATGAGGAAGAACTGGCAGGAGTAATCGGACATGAGCTGGCTCATGTAAGAAATAGGGACATCCTGATTCAAACTGTGGCAGCCACTATTGCTGGAGCAGTAATGATTCTGGCATCCTTTGCCCGCTGGGCAGCAATCTTTAGAGGGTATGGTTCCAGGGGAGGTAGAAGAGGAGGTGCGCTGGGGCTTCTGATTGCTGCAATTGTAGCACCGTTGGCTGCGATGATAATTCAGATGGCGATTTCTCGCTCGCGGGAATACCTGGCTGACAGGGGAAGTGCTCTGGTAACAGGTAATCCTCTTGGCCTGGCTAGAGCACTCAGGAAACTGGAAGCCAGTGCAATCCAGAGGAGATTACCCGCCCACCAGGCTACCGTGCACATGTTTACTGTCAATCCTTTGAGAGGCAAAGGGCTTGCAGTTCTTTTCTCCACTCACCCTCCTACCCAGAAAAGAATTGAGAGATTAGAGAAAATGGTTTAAGGAAAGACCCAAACTCTCTGTTACGATTCTGTTTTAAAGGTGTTTATGAATGGCCATCCGTAAGTTTCTCCTTTTAGTGACTATATGTATTTTGTTATCTCCCCTTCCCAATTGCCTGGGGGAGGAGTTACTGGATAAAGTTACAATAACTAATATTGAGTTTTTTCAGAAAGGCAAATTAGTTGAGGTTGTGAACGATGACGCTCCTGTGCGTATCAGAACCTACCTGAAAGCAGAGGAGATGATAACAGAATTCAGAGATAAATTTTTTTTAATTTTCTATTTGAATGATTTACCCGTGCGTACTTTTCCCATTTCGGATATCAAGTATACCCCATTTATTGACTACTTATGGGAGGAACCCACGAGTGGTCTCCATTCAGTAGGCGCTTCTCTGGGAACTCCCACTGGCGTGGGAGAAAGAGTCTATTACAATATATTTATAGAAGAAGTAAAACCTGTTCTGAAAATAAACAGCTTGGAGATAAATACTACAAGAAGGATTGAAGTTGGCGATAAGGTAAAATTCTTCCTCTTTGTAAGCAACGATTCCGAAAAGGTTATCCTGCCCGGCGATTTTATCGTGAGGCTGCAGTTAAAAGCTAAAGAAAAAGAAAAAGAAGAAGAAGAAGAAGAAGAAGAAGAAACAACAGCAGCAGCAGAAGAAGAAATCATAGAAGAAGAAGAAAAAGAAAAGGAGAGAATTATCTTTCTCGATTTCAAAGAGATTCCCAGGATTAGTCCAAAAGCACATAACGTGAGCCTGGGGCCTATTGAGTGGGTAGTTGAAGATGGAAATTGGTTGGTCTATCCCCAAATTCTACCCAGAGTCACTGGCAGTGGAAAAGTGCTGGAAGTAGTGAAAGATGAACAGGTCTTTCTCGATCTCAGAATTGGCGAGTCGAGGCCTGACCTCTTTGTTGAACTCTTTCTTTATCCTTCTTCCCCATATATGGGAGAGGAGGTGGAGATTTTAGCAAGTCTGGAAAACAGGGGTGATCTTCCTTGCGAGAAGTACCATCTATTCCTCTATATAGACGGGAGACGTAAAGGTTCGATTATGGAAGGACCTGCCATTTTGCCAGGAAAATTTCAGAATTTACAATTTGTTTGGAGGGCCGAAAAGGGGACTCACTACTTGAAGGTTTCAGCCTCCTACGAGTTTGACCAAAGAGAATTTTTAACTAAGGCTGAACTGTCACTGACTATCAATACGGGAATAAATCTTGTACCCGTTATTCTCTCCTGGAAGCCTACTAATTCCCAAAGCGGGGATATTATGACTATTTTAACGAGAATAGAGAACATTGGAGTAAATCCTATTACTCCCTGGCATGAGGGGAGCGGGGTAGGGTATAAGGCAATCTTGTCTGTAGATGGAATAAAGAAGCAAGTTAAATTTGATGGGGAAATAGAACCTGGAGAAAAAAGCGATTTTGAGTTCACCTGGGAGGCTGAGGAAGGCGAGCATCTCCTGGAATTCTCTTCTTTCTACGCGGTGGCAAAAGACATGGAACCTCTGTTGTGGAGTGATGAGGAATCGGTTAAGGTATTGCCTCCGCCAAAACTTATAATTGTTAGAGACAATTGGACCCCCAGTCCGCCTACAGAAGGAGATATTGTAGAGGTTTCTCTGGTGGTGAAAAATGATGGGCAAGGTGTAGCTCGTCTATGGGATGAGAAGGAGATGGTGGGATATAAAGCAGTTTTTTCTATTGGTTCTGAAGAGAAGGAAGTTAGTAAGCGTATACCTCCGGGAAAGGAAGTTACATTCTCCTTCCGCTGGAAAGTGGATGAGGGAGGAGAATATCCCGTAAGGGTCTTATTTGTTCATCCCAGTGGGAAGGGAATAGTAAAGCCATATAAAGGTACTCTGACTGTCCTTTCTCCTGAGCCAATTGATGAATTGGAGAAAGAAACACTGAAACTTCTGGAGAAGGGAGGAAAGAAGAAAGCATCTGTTTATAAGTCGCTAGGGAAGAGTATGGAAGAGTTCCTCCATCCTCCCCATTCTCAATTTGAGAAGCTGGCTAAGAAGACGAGTAAAATAGCCTTTGCCACCTTAAAGTCCATTTTTGAGGAGAGACAAACCCTCCCATTTTCAGACAAGAGTCTCCAGGATAAAGATTTAGCAGAAGTGAGCAAAAATCTAAAAGAAGTTATAGAAGATATAGATAGAACAGATTGGAAATCGGTTTCCCAGAGAGGGGAAAAGCTGGAATATGAGTATGGTAATTTAAGGAAATACCTCGCTCGCTCCCTCTTCTTTGAAGGTGGAATAGTTCCCCTTCTGGGGAAAGAAACGGCAAGTTATCGGCAGATGGGAGCTAACAATTTAGCAATTGAGGGGGGAAGAATCCGTCCTTATCCCGATGCCAAAAACGAGCTTCTGAAAGTTCTCAAGGCAGAAGAGAAATTGGGAATGGGTATTTATCAGGATTTCCAGAAGGAAGAATCTGTATTTACCTTCCTTAGGAGAGAGGCTGAGCGAGAAAAGGGGGCAAGAATTCAGTTAGGGCTTTTGAAATCTATAATCAGTATGTTGAGAAACGAGGCGTTGAGGGCAAGAAACTTGCAGAAGGAGTTTTATGCTAGATGATATTATTATGAAAGGAGATAGAAATGGTTTCTGAGAGCATAATTAAGGAAATTTCTATTAAAACAGATTCTAAGATTCTACTTTTGGTTCTGGATGGAGTTGGCGGTTTGCCACAAGATGGAGAGACAGAGATGGAGAGAGCTAAAACTCCTAATCTGGACAATCTTGCTTCTCGCTCGATTTGTGGCTTAACTGACGCTATAGGGTATGGAATTACGCCGGGAAGTGGCCCTTCCCATCTGGCACTATTTGGCTATGACCCTGTGAAGTATATTATTGGGCGAGGTGTTCTGGAGGCGTTGGGGATAGGCGTAGAGTTGACTCCCAAGGATATGGCAGCCAGAGGTAATTTCGCCACCATGGATAAGCGAGGAATAATTGTGGACCGCCGCGCAGGAAGAATTCCCACGGAGAAGAATAGAGAAATTTGTGCTCTTTTGGGGAAAAAGATAGAGAAGATAAAAGGGGTGAAAGTCTTTATCCGGCCGGGGAAGGAGCACCGCTTTGTGGTTATTTTTCGCGGGGATGGCCTGAATGGTCCTGTGAGCGATGCTGACCCTCAGAAAAATGGAGAGAAGGCAAAGCCTGCCCGGGCGCTTTCTAGTAAGGCTAAAAAAACAGAGGAGGTGACAAATAGTTTTATTAAGAAAGCAACTGAGGTTTTGAAAAGTCAACATCCAGCCAATACGGTACTGTTGCGGGGGATTTCCAAGGTGCCACGGATTCCCTCAATGGGGGAGCTGTTCAATCTCTCTCCAGCAGCGATTGCTACTTACCCGATGTATAAGGGACTGGCTAGACTGGTAGGGATGGAGGTTCTTCTCACAGGAGAGAGTATAGAGGATGAGTTGAGGACACTTAAAGAAAACTTTGGGAAATACGATTTCTTCTATCTGCACATCAAGAAAACCGATTCTTCGGGTGAAGATGGCAACTTGGAGAAGAAAGTGAAAGCGATTGAAGAAGTGGATAGATTTATTCCTGAAATTCTGAATCTAAAATTTGATGTGATTGTAATTACCAGCGACCATTCTACGCCCTCTCTCTTGAAATCCCACTCTTGGCATCCCAATCCATTCTTGCTTCACTCAAAATTTATTCGAGTTGATGGGACTAAGAGATTTACAGAAAGGGAATGCAGCAGTGGTGGTCTGGGGAGATTTCCAGCAGTTAATGCTATGCCCCTGATGTTAGCTAATGGTCTTAAGTTAAAAAAGTTTGGCGCCTGAAGAAAGGGAAGCTATGCGCTTTAGCCCATAAATGGCATAGCTTTTATTTGGCTTTTTGCGTTGACTTTTATGGTCATATTTTGTATATTTAAAATGAATTTTCTTCGATTTAGGGGCAAAAATGAAAGAACCCACCTATTTGCGTCCTCTAAGATGGTTGACAATCTCCATCTTCTTGGTAATGTTAGTAGTTTATAGGCTTACCGAAAACTACCTCAATCAAAACCTATCTACCGGCTGGGCAACATTTCTCTCAGTTACATTTTCTCTTATTGGAATTGCCATTCTTTTAATCCTTGTGTTTAGACTCATCTATGGACAGATATGGAAACTGACTCTTTCTCAGAAAAAGCATGAAGAGACGGCCGGCCTCCTTAAGAGGTCAAAGAATGAGCTGGAAGAGAAGAATATTGTAATTACCCAGAATATAAACGAGTTGAAGACTTTGGACAAGATAAGTAGAGCGATGTCTAGCACTATGGACCTGGATAGGATACTGAGTACAATATTAGAAGGTGTAGCAACACACTTAAATTTTGACCGTGCAATAATCTGCCTGGTAAACGAGAAGAAAGGATTTATTGAGGGCAGACAGGCGATGGGAGTGGCTGGGGAGCTTCTTTCAGATTTAAAAATTCCATTGGCAGATGAGGGGAATCCCATTGTAAAGACAGTTAAGGATGGAAGGCCATACATTATCGCTCGAGTTGCTGAGGGAGGGATGCGTTTACAAGAGCCTGTTTCCAGGCAAGTGAAAAGATTAGGGGCGACACCACAGGAGAACGAAGCAGAAGTAAATTCATCCCCGATTTATCAGGGCGGAACTACTTCCAGCCAGGAAAGGACTTATGGTAAGATTTTTGCCGGACTCGAGGGAAGAGTCAATGCAATGGCTTCAGTGCCTTTGGTAGCTAAAGAGAGAGTAAATGGAGTCCTGTTAGTAGATAATTTGCATAGCGGACGTCCCATAGAAGAGGAAGCCCTTCGCTCCCTGGTAACTTTCACCAATCAGGCCGGACTGGCTATAGAAAATGCCAGATTATATGATACTGAAAAGAGATTCAGCGAAGAGTTACGCCACCAGGTGGAGCTGGCCGAGAAAGAGCTGAAAGAGGCCCAGGCTCATTTAATTCACTCAGAACGTCTGGCTGCTGTAGGAGAGATGTCGGTGATTGTGGCTCATGAGGTGAGAAATCCGATGAGCTCAATAAGAAGTTGCGCGCAACGAATACACAAGGCGGTGGAAGAAAAAGACCCTAACAAAAAATATACTAATTACATTATGCAGGAAATAGACCGTCTGGAAAGAATTGTTAAGGATATGCTCATGGTTACCCGTCAGCCCAAGCCAAATTTGGTGGAGGAGAACGTTAACAAGGTAATTGAGGAGATTCTGCTACATATGGATGATGAGATTAGAAAGAGCGGAACAGTCCTTACTAAAGAACTCGACCAAAATCTCCCTGTTATACCAGTCGACCCTGCTCTTTTAGAACAGGTCATTTTGAACATGATTCAGAATGCGCTTATCTTTATGCAGGATAGGAAGAAAAAAGAATTAAAGATTGTCACTGGCCAGGATAAGAGATTCCTCCAGATTAGAATTAGCGATACCGGCCCTGGCATTCCTGCCCATAACAGGAAGAAGGTATTTGAACCTTTCTTCAGTACGAAACCCCAGGGTACAGGTCTGGGTTTAGCTATATGTCAGAGAATAATTCTTGCCCATAAAGGGAAGATAGAGCTGGAAAGCGAAATGGACAAGGGGACTACTTTCATCGTAAGTCTACCGATGAAAAGAACAAGAAAAAAAGAAGAAGAGAAAGGGTTACAAGGATGAAGAAGAAGATATTGATTGCCGAAGATGAAGAGGTTCTGCGTGAAGTGTTTAAGGATGAACTGACTGAGGAAGGATACGATGTCCTGGAGGCGAGAGACGCCAAGGGAACTCTCGACCATTTAAGTAAACAGAAAGTAAACCTTCTCATCCTGGACATTAAGCTACCTGATATGAGTGGATTGAAATTGCTGGAAAAGATCAGGAAGGACTATCCTGCGCTTCCCATTATCATCTGTACTGCTTACGATACTTTTAAAACTGACTATGAGATATGGGCTGGCCATATTGCCGACTATATTGTCAAGCCTGTAGATTTGGAAGTGTTGAAGGAGAAGATAGGAAGAATCATTGGATAGGTGGGGATATGGGAAGAATTTTTAAGACTACTGCTTTTTTAGTTCTCATTCTGGTTGGTATTTACATAGTGTTGGATATCTTTTTAGTTTTAGATAATACAGCAAAGTATATAATTTTGGCGTCGCTTTTCCTTCTTTTTGTATGTAAGGACATCCAGAGCCATCGCCAGAACAAAGATTTAAGAATTGCCCATCAGAAACTTAAAGACATAAACGAAATCACAGAAGCCATGCTAAGTACCATGAGACTGGAAGAGATTCTGAAACTTGTTATGCGGGACATAAGGAAAGAGCTCGATTTCGACCAAGTATTCTTGTACCACCTTGAGGAAACAGAGAACAGAAAATTATTAAAGTGTATTGCCTATCCCGGGGCGGTCTCTATGAAGGGGATTAGCCGTTACAATATTTCCGTTGAGGAGACGCCGGGAATTCTCTTCCTTTCCATTAAGGAAAGGAAGCCCTATATTGTGGAAGATGCCAACCGTGACTCGCGAGTCGAGCCTCCGATTATAAATGAACTTAAGCTCAAGAGCTTTGCTGTTATTCCCATTGTGGTTAAGAAGGGACCCCCGGGCGCCCTTATCGTCTCTCAAAGTAATCTTAAGCGAAAGATAACAGAAGATGATTTTGCTCCTTTACTTCTTTTTGCAAACCAGGTGGGAATAGCTATTGAGAATGCAAAATTGCTTAAGGAAACTGAAGAAAAGACTATTGTAGATGAACTCACACAGGTCTATAATCAGAGACATTTTCAGCGAAGGTTACCCGAAGACATAGAGCTTACCAGAAGATACGCCCACTTCCTCTCTCTGGCAATGCTGGATATCGATGACTTTAAGCATTATAACGACACGAATGGTCATCCGGCTGGAGATATGGTTCTTAAGCAACTTAGCCAGATACTTATTGGTAACCTCCGCAGGACAGATGTTCCTTTCCGATACGGAGGTGAAGAGTTTGCAGTAATTCTTCCAGCAACTAGTCGTGAAGGAGCTCTGATAATATTGGAAAAAGTTAGAAAGGAAATAGAAATTTTTCCCTTCGAATATAGAGAGAAACAACCCGGAGGAAAAGTAACTGTTAGCATTGGGATTGCTACCTACCCTGTAGACACCAAAAAGGCTGAAGATTTGGTCAACTGTGCCGATAAGGCTTTATATCGAGCTAAGGCAACCGGGAAAAACAGAACATGCTTATATAAGGATTTAGCTGAGAAAACAGGACTGAGAACTGAGAATTGAAAGGAGTAACCTGGGAAGGAGGATTTTTGTTTTGGGCGGAGAAGATTCAGTAAAATATAAAGAAGCTGAGAGAAAACTGAAACAAAAAATTAAGGAGTTAAAAACAAGGGACCGAGTAAAAGAAGAGTTCCTTACTTTAGCCCTACACAAGCTGCGTTCTCCTCTAACACCCATTAAGGAATATGTCTCTAAAATACTGGGCGGAAAAACAGGAGATATCAACCAACAGCAGAAGAGGTATTTAGAGATTGTCCACAGACAGGTGGAACGACTCATTCGATTAGTGGAAGAACTGTCTGAACTTTCTCCGGTGAAGTCGGGACGCTTGGGGCTCAAGAAAGAACCCATAGCTCTCCTCGACATTATTGATAAGGTTGTTCAATCCTTAAGGAGAGAAGCCGAAGATAAAGGGATTTCTCTATGCGTAGAGTTGCCCGCTAATCAACCGATTATTCGAGGCGATGAGAAAACCCTCAGGGAAGTTTTCACCAGACTCATAAAGAACTCTCTTAATGAAACCTCCTCAGGCGGTAAAGTTATTTTTTCAGTTAACGGTGAACCGAAAGTTGTTGGTCATAATAAGTTTGTAGAGATACTTTTTCCTGATACTGTAGGAGGAATAACTCAGGGAAAGAGTGGAAATAAAGAAGGCGCAGGTTTAGGACTATTTATGGTTAGAAGTATTGTGGAAGCCCAGGGTGGAAAGGTTCGCTTTGAAGATGAGAGTAGGAGACTTGCTATTCTTCTGCCCTTTGTGGGGTAGAAAACAAGACGGGAGACAATTATGCCAGAAAAAGTTCTTATAGTAGAGGATGAGCCAGATACGTTACAGCTTTTGAAAGAGAGTTTAGAGTCTGAAGGATATGAAGTCATAACCGCTATTGACGGTATAGAAGCCGAAGATAAAGCGCACAGAGAAAATCCTGATATTATTATATTGGATATTTTCCTTCCCAAAAGAGATGGTTATGAAGTCTGCAGGAGGTTACGAGAAGACAAGAGTTCTTTCGGGATTCCCATCATTATGTTAACTGCCAAAGACGATTATGGAAGTAGATTAAAGGGATTCCTTCAAGGAGCCTTCGATTACGTTACTAAGCCATTTAGTACAGAAGATTTGGTTAACAAGACAAGAAAGTTATTGTCCACCAGAAAAAAATAGAATACCTCCCCAAATTTTCTCTCCTAAACCCCAAAGAATAATTGTTTCAAATTTTTCTTGACAGCACTATATATAGTATGTTACTATGAATTTCATACTTTATATTGTATGTTGGGGTGGTTATCTTGAAGTGTCCATTTTGTAGCAACTCTGAAGGAAGAGTAATTGACTCCAGACCAGTAGAAGGAAGTTCTGTGGTCAGGAGACGCAGGGAATGTTTTGTCTGTAAGAAGAGGTTTACTACCTTTGAGAGGATTGAAAGTATGCCTCTTATGGTTATTAAGAAGGATAAAAGGCTGGAGGTTTTCGACCGCAATAAGTTGCAAGAAGGCATTCTGCGCGCCTGTCAGAAAAGGCCAATTTCACTCGATATTGTGGAGAAAATTGTTAGCGAGATTGAGGAGGAATTGCAAGATTACATAATGGAGGTTCCTTCTAAAGTAATCGGAGAGACAGTGTTGAAGAAGCTACGCAAATTGGATGAGGTAGCTTACGTGAGATTTGCTTCTGTCTATAGGCAGTTTAATGATATAGGCACATTTTTAAAAGAATTAAAAAGATTGAAGCGGAAAAATAAACATAAGGGAGTTGCCAGACAAAGCGCTGGATAGAGGAGCTAAGGTTCTGTTCTGATTAGGGGGAAAGAAGGGGATGAAGGTCAAAATTTTTGGAAAGAAAGACTGCAATCTTTGCAAGGCTTCGCTCAAGAAATTTCAATTCTTTCTGGACAAATGGGAATTGACCGAAAGGATTGAACTCACCTTTTACGACCTGGATACAGTGGATGGATTGACCGAGGGTTCTCTTTTGGATGCTCTGGAAGTGCCCACAATCATTCTGGAAGAAGACGGTATGGAAGTTACCCGCTGGGAGAAAAGAATACCGACGTCTGATGAATTTGGGGAAATTTTTGTTTCCAAATCGTAGTGTGGGTTTTTTAAACTGTTAAAATTCCAAAAACTCTTCTCAAATTGCATCCCGATTTTCAATCGGGAAATTTGTGCCTACAATAGGATGAATTCGAAATTTTGTAGGTCCCGATTCATCGGGACAGATTGTAGTGGTAGAGTGAAACTCTGCTTTATAAAAGGAAACGAACTATATTTTGGAGGCGAAGAATGATTAAGGTTCAAAAGAGGTTCTTTACTTCAGTTAGGAAAAAAGATGGCCGAATTGTACCCTTTAATAAGGGCAAAATCGTTGAGGCTGTATTTAGGGCAGCCAGGCAAGGCGGTGGAGAGACCTGGCGGATGACTCGCAAGATAGCCGATGATGTGGAAGAATACTTAAAGAACAATTATCTGCAGGGTGAAACGCTGAGTATGAAGCTGCAGGGTGAAACGCTGAGTATGAAGGCAGTTGGTGATGCTATTGAGACTGTGCTTAGGGAAAGCGAACACTTACTAACTGCAAAGGCTTATAACCTTCATCGAATTGCCAGGCAGAAAATGGCACAGAAGCTTAAGGTATCAAAGAAGAAGAAGAAGAAAACCGATATCACCGATTTCGCTCTCCTGGTAGCTACCGAAACCGAAGCAGAATTGACTCCCTGGAGCAGGGATAAAATAAGTCACGCTTTGGTCAAAGAAGCAAACATTCCCTTAACGGTTGCCGATCGGGTTGCCCACAATGTGGAGAAGAAGATAGTTGCTTCTGGTCTGAAGCAGGTGGTCACTGGTTTTATTCGAGAGTTAGTTGATAGCGAGTTATTAGAATTAGGTTATGGAAAAAAGATTAAGGAACAGACAAGTTTAGGAATTCCCACTTATGATCTGCAAGAATTAATCTTTTCCAAAAGCCTGGAGAATAGTAATATAGCTTCCCATAACCCGGAGGCAGTAAATTTGGTTATTGCTGAAACTACATTGAAACAGTATGCCCTCAACAACATTTTTTCCCGGGATTTAGCTACTGCTCATCTGGAGGGTAAAATCCACATTCACGACCTCGGTTATCCTATTAGGGTTTATTGCAGTAGCCACTCTCTCGAATATATTAAGAAGTATGGGTTACACATGGAGAAACTGGATATCATTTCCTCGCCAGCAAAACATGCCCGGACTCTCACTGGACATTTAAACACCTTTCTTGCCTCTATGCAGGCCTATTATGCCGGGGCTCTGGGGGTGGGTTACATAAACGTATTCTATGCCCCTTATCTGGTGGGAATGAGCGCGAGAGACATCAAACAGGAAGCCCAATATCTCATCTTCTCCTTATCCCAATCGGCATTCTCCCGTGGTGGTCAGGTTTTGTTTCTGGACGCAAATGTGCACACAGGAATTCCCGGTTACTTTAAGAACATTCCAGCCATTGGACCGGGAGGAGAATATACTGGAAAAACTTACGGAGAGTATGAAAAGGAAGCGCAGATATTTGCAAAGGCATTGATGGATGTCTGGCGAGAAGGGGATAGTTTCGGACATATTTTTGCTTTTCCCAAGATGGACCTGCACATAAATGTGGATACCTTTTCCGACCCTAAACAGTATGAACTATTAGAGTATGCCTGTCTCATTGCCAGTGAGAATGGTGTTCCCTATTTTGTCTTTGACCGGGATGACGTCACTCTTTCTGCATGCTGCAGGTTACGCACTACAATCACTGATGATTACGTTATCAAACATCCTGAGTCGATGAGATTTTGTGGATTTCAGAATGTGACCATTAACCTTCCTCAGGCAGCCTATCGGGCAGGAAGAGGCAGAATAGAAAAGTTGTTCCCGGAAATAGAGAAAGCAATGGATTTAGCAATGGAAGCACATCTTCAGAAGAAGAAATTTATCGGAGAGTTGATGAAAGAGGAAGGGTTGCCTTTGTGGGAATTAGGAAGGGTTGCTCGAGATGGCAGACCCTACGTTGACTTAGAAAAAGCTACTTACATCATTGGAATTATTGGACTGAACGAATGCGTACAGTATCTGACCGGAAAAGAGTTGCATGAAGAAGAAGAGATTTACAGGTTAGGATTGAAGATAATGTCTTTTATGTATCTGAAAACAAAGGAGTATGGGAAGAAGTATGGTTTAAGAGTTGCCCTGGAAGAGAGCCCTGCTGAATCTGCTGCCCGCAGGCTGGCTAAAGTGGACCTCAGGGAGTATCCACAGTCAAAAGAAGTAGTTAAAGGAGACATTGAGAAAGAAGAATTCTACTATACTAACAGCATACATTTCTCTGCCAGTGCTCCCATAAACTTGGTGGACAGGATTGTTAAGCAGAGTAAATTTCATACCTTAATTGAGAGTGGGGCAATTCTTCACGCCTTCATTGGTGAAGAGAAACCGTCCCCGGCTTCCATAATGAATCTGGTAAAGAAAACTTGGGAAGCTACCAAGGCGGCACAACTCACAATCTCGCCAGAATTTACAATTTGCAACAAGTGCGATAGGTTGACCAGGGGATTAAAAGAGAAGTGTCCTCATTGTGGCTCCACTCAAGTATATGGAATAACCCGTATTGTGGGATACTTCAGTAGGATTTCCAACTGGAATAAGTCCAAACTGGGAGAATTGAGCGACCGGCACAAAGGGAACTATTCCTTAGGAGGTTTAAAGATTGAAAGTAAAGGTGATGAGATTAAAGAAAGATATTCCTCTGCCCCAGTATCGACACCAAGGTGACGCCGGGGTTGACCTGTTCAATGCCGGAGAGGAGATTTCGTTAAAGCCGCAGGAGAGAACATTAATTCCTACGGGAATAAGAGTAGCTGTTCCTTTAGGATATGAATTGCAAATCAGGCCCCGTAGTGGATTAGCGATAAATAAAGGACTCACTATTTTGAATACTCCCGGAACAGTCGATTCTACTTATCGGGGTGAGGTGAAGGTGATTATCTTTAATACCAGTCCTAAAGAGACTATAGAGATTAAAAAAGGGGAGCGCATTGCCCAGGCTGTGCTCAAAAAAGTAGAGCTTATAGAATGGGAAGAGTGCGAAGGACTTGATGATACAACACGTAATGAAGGAGGATTTGGTAGCACAGGATAACCAAACGAACTGGAGTGTCAAACGAAAGTTTGACTTGTAAAGCTCTCACTTTACACTCCAAAGATATTATATCATAATCATAATTTATATTGGAGGTGTAATATGCCTTTCTTTATAGGTCGGGATCGGGAGGCTCGCAGGGCCTATGGTTTTGATGAGGTAGCTTTAGTTCCAGGTCTGGTTACCATAAATCCCAATGAAGTAGATATTGCCTGGAAGCTTGCAGATTTAGAGTTGGAGATACCTTTCATTGCTTCAGCAATGGATGGAGTAGTAGCCCCCAAATTCGCCATTGCTATGGGCAAGCTCGGAGGATTGGCAGTATTGAACTTAGAGGGAATACAGACTCGATATAAAGACCCGGAGAAGATTCTGAAAAAAATTGCCACTGCCAGTGCAAATCAAGCAACAGTCTTAGTCCAGGAAATTTATAAAGAACCTATAAAAGAAGAACTTATCACCAAGAGAATAAGAGACATTAAAGACGCCGGGGTGTTAACTGTTGTTTCCTCCATTCCCCAGAATGCTTCCCGGTATGGCAAATTAGCTCAAGATGCAGGATGCGATATCTTTGTGATTCAGTCCACAGTCACCACGGTTAAGCATATCTCCACAGAATATGAGGTTCTCAATTTCAAGAAGTTCTGTTCCCAGATGAACATTCCTATAATTGTGGGAAACTGCGTGAGTTACGGTGCTGCTTTAGAACTTATGGAGACAGGATGTGCCGGGCTTCTGGTGGGAATCGGTCCTGGCGCTGCCTGTACGACAAGAGGAGTATTGGGAATAGGCGTTCCCCAAGTGACTGCTACTATAGATTGTGCTTCGGCGCGTGATTACTATTATAAGAAGACCGGAAGATATGTCTCCATTATTACTGATGGTGGCATGACTACAGGCGGCGATATATGTAAAGCCTTTGCCTGTGGGGCAGATGCAGTGATGGTTGGCTCAGCATTTGCCCGGGCAAAAGAGGCCCCTGGAAGGGGATACCACTGGGGAATGGCTACTCCCCACCGAAACCTCCCTCGGGGAACCAGAATTCATGTGGGCACCACCGGAACCTTAGAAGAGATTCTCTATGGACCAGCCAAGCTGGATGACGGCACGCAGAATCTGGTAGGAGCACTCCGAACGGGCATGGGTAATGTGGGAGCGAAGAACGTTAAGGAGATGCATCTCGCTGAAATAATCATTGCCCCCGAGATAAAGTTAGAAGGCAAGATATTTCAAAAAGCCCAAAGAGTAGGAATGGGGAAATAAAAGAAAGTTTCCTCTCCCCTTGGGGGAGAGGATTAAGGTGAGGGGGGATCTTCATAAAGAATTTCCTCTCCCCTGGTGGGAGAGGGTTAGGGTGAGGGGGAAGATATGAATACTTCACAGGCAATTATAGAAACTAACTTGGAAGGAATACCTCTCTTCTTTAGAGGGAAAGTGCGAGATGTCTACGATTTAGGCGATAAACTTCTAATTGTAGCTACAGATAGGATTTCTGCCTTCGATGTTGTTCTTCCTACTCCCATACCCGATAAAGGTAAAATACTCACCCAGATTTCTCTTTTCTGGTTCAATTACTTAAAGGATATTGTTCCCAACCACCTGATTACTGGAGATGTTGAAGACTTCCCTTCCCAGTTCTCTCCTTATAAGGAGATTTTAAGAGATCGTTCTATGCTGGTGAAGAAAGCGAGACGAATAAACATAGAGAGTGTGATAAGGGGATATCTTGCAGGTTCCTCTTGGAAAGATTACCAGAAGGAAGGCAAGATTTGTGGTGTTGACTTGCCCCAAGGTTTAAAGGAATCGGATAGACTTCCTCATCCTATATTCACCCCAGCCACCAAAGCCCAGACGGGTAACCACGACATAAACATAACTGAAAAGCAACTTATCGATAACGAGGGAGCGGAGGTCTCCCTATTTCTCAAAGAGAAGAGCCTCACCGCTTATAAAAAGGCAAGCGATTATGCCCTCTCTAAAGGGATTGTTATTGCTGATACCAAATTTGAGTTCGGCATTCTTAATGATAAGATTATTCTTATCGATGAAAGCTTAACTCCCGATTCTTCCAGGTTCTGGGATAAGGAGAGTTACCAGCCGGGAAAGCCCCAATTGAGCTTCGACAAACAATTTGTCCGCGACTATCTGGAATCCCTCAATTGGGATAAGAAACCCCCTGCTCCCCAGTTACCTGAAGAAATTGTCACAAAGACAAGAGAAAAATATCAACAAGCGTATAACAAACTAGTCAAAGGTTAATGATGAAATCGGTGGTTGTTTTGAGATGGAAGGTGAACACTGATTTTAATCGACTAATTCTGGATAGGAATTTTTAGAGAAAAGGAAAGTGTTGTATGAAGGTTCTGGTTATTGGTTCTGGTGGAAGGGAACATACCCTGACTTGGAAACTGGCACAAAGTAAGAAAGTTTCTAAGATTTATTGCATTCCGGGAAATGGCGGGATTTCGCAAATTGCTGAGTGTGTTTCTCTCGACCCACTCAATTTTTCTCAAGTTGCAGAATTTGCAAAGAAAGAGAATGTGGACTTGACTGTTGTTGGACCGGAAGTTCCTCTGGTAGCAGGAATTGTCGATTTTTTCCGGGCTAAAGGTTTGAGAATTTTTGGACCCAATATGAAAGCAGCACAGATGGAAGGAAGTAAAGTATTTGCGAAGAATTTCATGAAAAAATACAATATTCCCACTGCTGAATTTGAAGTTTTCGAAAATTCTGGGGATGCCTTAGCCTATGTGGAGAAGTTCTCGCGTTCCTCTAAACAAGCTGGTAAATTTTCCTGTGTGGTCAAGGCTGATGGATTGGCAGCAGGGAAAGGGGCGATTATTTGCGGAACAAAAGAGGAAGCAATGGATGCCATTCGCTCGATTATGGAAGATAGGATATTCGGTGATGCAGGCAATAAAGTTATCATAGAGGAAAAGATGGAAGGAGAAGAAGCATCACTGATTGGACTTTGTGATGGAGAAACTATCATTCCTACTATACCTTCGCAAGACCATAAACCAGTCTTTGATGAGGACAAAGGACCAAATACAGGAGGGATGGGAGCATATGCTCCTGCACCGGTGGTGACTGAGGAAGTTTATTGCTGGGCAGAAGGGAAGATTTTCAACAATTTTCTTAAAGGAGTAAAAACGGAAGGAATAGAATTTAAAGGTGTAGTATATGCCGGGATTATGGTTACTAGTGAGGGGCCCAAAGTTCTTGAGTTCAATGTTCGCTTTGGTGACCCGGAAAACCAGGCAGTTCTACCTCTTTTAAAGACAGATTTAGTTGACCTCCTGGAAGCTACGATTGATGGGAAATTAAAAGAGATTCCACTTGAGTGGGAGAAGAAGTCCTGTGTCTGTGTTGTGGTTGCCTCGGGTGGATATCCAATGTCGTACGAAAAGGGTAAAGAGATATCCGGGCTGGATAAGGTTGGGAAAAGGAACGATGTTTATGTATTCCATGCGGGAACGAAGAAAGATGGGAGTCGTTTCTTAACTTCTGGTGGTCGGGTTATGGG
>DAOVHK010000064.1 GCA_030671905.1 Clostridia bacterium
AACCGCTTAACCCGCTTTTCCTGACCACGAAGTAGTCATGTCCGAGCCGCTCCGGGGAAATTTCACAAGAAATTTACCCGATATCCAGACGGCCGGATGAAAACTTTCTTCGACATAATTTATTATTCTATTTGCTCAGCTTAACGGCTGTGCCGTAGGCCAAGAGTTCAGCGGCACTGCCCACGACGCTAGTGGTCATATAGCGCACGTTGATAATCGCCTCAGCCCCCAGCTCCTGGGCCTGGGCAATCATCCGATCAGTAGCTATCTTGCGAGCCCGTCCCATCATCTCCGTGTACTCAGTCAGCTCACCACCAAGAACCAGTCGCACCAAGGCAGAGAGGTCTTTTCCAAGCCAGATGGCAAAAATAGTGTGTCCTTTGACTAAACCCAGAATCTCGGTGGTCTTGCGGCCAGGGAAATCTGTAGAATTCATTAGCAAAATCCCGGGTTGGGACTCATCAAGAGGGAACTCCTTTCCTGATGTCTTACTTTTCCTTTGTTCGAGAGCCACTGTCAGCAGGACTAGCAGGATACCACCTAGAATGCAGAAAACTGCTGTCCTAAGCCACCAGGGTATAACCGGATCATCTTCAACGATCACGTGCCAAGGTATCCCGGCAAATATTGCCGTGAACAGCCCGAGCACGAAAGCCAGGGAACCAGTCAGTCGAAGTACTTTCATAATTCCTCCTTTTGCGATTGCTAGGAATCGCAATCCAAAATGTCAGTTAACGTCCCCAGCATATACGACGTTGCCGAAGGCAATGTTCCGAAGGGCGAGGGCGAAGCCCGAAGCGTATATGCTGTGTTAGGCGATGTGCCTTTATTCCTTGAGTTGTAAGTTAGAAAACTGCAAAGCATCCGATATCATCTTCACTGCATGATTTTTATACTCTCCATATTTCTTACAGATATCACTTTGAGATTTTAGTAGCATCTCTTTAATATCATTGAGAGCTACCGATGGAAATACATCAGTCCATCTATTTGACAAAAATTCAAAAGCTGCATTTATGTTTAAAGGTCTCGAGCCGCTCATTGCCCAAGCTATATTTTTGACGCAAATAGATACAACACGCCGTGGATCAATTTCTACAGAATTTTTCTCAAGGCTCTCCTTAAATTCACTCAAGCCTTTTCTATCATCACGTAATATCTTAAACCTATCGTTTATGGAAAAACCATAGGGCAACCTCAACAAATCTTCTACGTATTGTCCATCACGCTTATAAATAGTTTTATAGTGAGCAAAGATTGAACACCCTAATAAAGGATGTTGCTCGTAAAAAACCGTTTCTTTCTCATGAATTTCAATATCTATTGTAATTTTGTCCTTGCTTCTAAAGTGATAAAAATAATAATCATCATCACCCCAAACAATTTCTATTTTCGGCGATTCGAACACCTTGAGTAATTTATTTTTTATTTCTTCTTTTTTTCCAGATTTTATAATTATCATCACATCTATATCAGCTTCGTGTTCCTTAGCGTCTTCAATCTTTTCGAAGCCATTTAGATATCTTGCCATTTTCCCAAAAACACCAATATGTAAACCATCTGGTAATTCGGCCCCGAAATCAATTAAACTATTCAATATGCTTTGAATTTCTCGTTTGTATACTTCTTTATAGCTAATAGCTTTATATTCTTCAAGGGATTTTACACGCTTAATGTATCTAGATGCGGTTATAGATTCAAAATAGCGATACAAAGTATGAAATACTTTTTGGTTATGGAATTCTACAGCGAAGTTTACCAGTTTATACCTTGAGTCAGTGGTTCGTAATCTGTCAAGTCCTAATAAACATATATATTTCTTCTCTTTATAGTAAAGCAGAATATTTGCTCTAGGAAATACTTTCCCAAAAATAAACGGAGTTGCTTGAAAAGGTTCTATAAAATAGACAGATGCCTCAATTTTAGGATCCAGTTCATCTAAAGTATTACTTATCCATTCATTTTCTATCCATTTATCATCTATCACAATAAATCTTTTATATGTTAGTGCCTCTTTAACATTTTTTAGCTTATTTACAGCAAGATCTTCCTTAGGAGATAACTTTTGTAGCATGATATGTGTTGCGATTATTTGTCCGCCGTTTTCAGCAGCAGTGTCGTATATCCGTAAAGTAGCATTAAAGGCATCTTCTCTAGTGAAGTAAATTTTAGGGATGAGCGAAAATATATGTCCACCAAATACTATTAGCAGAAACATCACTGCGACAATTATTAAAAGGTAAGCCCCTGTATAAGATTGGCCCAAAATAATTGCCACTGCGGTAAGGATCATTGCAATTGATACATTAATTGCTTCTGAATATTTCATTTGTTATCACCTCTAATGGCGTTTCGCATAACTTTTCATAGCCGAAATATTTCGTTTATGCTCCCAATTTAGCATTTTTTGCGAAGCACTTCTTTACACTGTTAAAAAATATTCCTCCCTTTCGGGAGGACTCCAGACTTTTCTAATTTAATCCTATGAAGGCTCCTATTCCAGTGAGGTAGGAAGGGGCAGTCCTGTTTCATCTTCAAATATTTTCTTGGTCAAGAAATAATCGGTCGGTTCTGTGCCTTTTACAAATGGTAGCAACACAGCATCCTCGCAGTCTTCTAAAGCTAAAAGCCCTGTTTTTGGGTTTATCTTCACAAACACGATATTGGGGGGGACGGAGAATTCCAACACAGGAGTATCTTGTAGAGCTTCTTTCATAAATTCTGTCCACATAGGACAAGCTGCCACTGCTCCGCTCTGTCTTTCTCCCAGGGTATGATTGTCGTCATATCCTACCCATACACCGGCCACGAGATTGGGGACAAACCCGATAAACCAGGCATCAGTAAATTTATTGGTTGTGCCAGTCTTTCCCGCTCTGGGACGACCTATACGTCTGGTATACCAACCGGTTCCTCTCTCGGCAACTTCTTTCAATAGGTAGGTCATAATGTAGGCAGTTTGTGCTGATAGGACTACTTCCTCCTCCGGGAAATTCTCTTCCAGGACACCTCCACTAGCATCTTCCACTCGAATAATGGCGTAGGGCTTAGTTCTGATACCCTGGTTTGTCAGCACTCCATAAGCTGAGGTTATTTCCAGTGGTGTGAGTACTGATGAACCCAAGGCCAGAGATAGTGTTTTCTCCAGGGGACTGCTAATGCCCATTTTTTCAGCATAACTGGCTGCAGTAATTGGTCTGATTCTGTCTAGCATTTTTACCGCGCAGACATTGATGGAGTAGGATAAAGCATCGCGAAGTAAAATACGTCCACGGAAAGTTCCTTTGTAGTTCTGGGGAATCCAGATGTCTTCAGGGTTTATATTTTTGACAATTTCCGGGTCTATATCGGAGAGGTCTGTAGTGTCGGAAAGAAGTTTCCAGTTTATTCCATCATTGTAATAGGCAACTGGAGAATCCTCGATGGGATTTACTACTGTATACCCGTTGTCGATAGCAGCGGTATAAATAAAGGGCTTAAACGCACTTCCCGGTTGTCTTTTTGCCTGAACTGCTCTATTAAATTGACTCTCTTCAAACTCTCGACCTCCTACCATTACTCTAATCTGTCCTGTGGCAGGATGGAGAGCTATAAGAGCGCCCTGGATTCTTCTTTCTGTGACCTCTTCCATTTCCTCTAGTTCAATCTCTTCCGGCTCTTTGCGCTCTCTCTTTTTTATCTCGTCGAACTCATCCAGTTTCTCTGCTAAAGCCTTTTCGGCAATTTTTTGCATTTTCAAGTCTAAAGTTGTGTAAATTTTCAGTCCGCCTTTAAATATAGCATAACTCCCATATTTTGGCTCCAATATTTGTCTTAGGTACTCCACGAAATAAGAACCTTGAGACTTCCTCAATTGATGTTTTTCGAATGGTAGTGGATAGTAATTGGTCTCTTTTTCCTCGTCGGGAGTAATGAATCCAGAGTCGACCATTCTATAGAGCACAGTGGCTCTCCGTCTGTAAGCGCGAGCAACGTCCACAAAAGGGGAGTACCTGTTTGGCGCTCGCGGGAGTCCTGCCAGGAGAGCCGATTCTGCCAGATTTAACTCCTGGATGTCTTTTCCAAAATAGATACTGGCGGCTTCTTGAACTCCGTAGGCACCCTGGCCAAAATATATCTGATTTAAATATAACTGTAAAATTTCTTCTTTAGTATAATCTTTTTCTAACTGGATGGAGAGAAGTAATTCTTTTATCTTTCTTTTAATGGTTCTTTCCCGGGTTAAAAATAGGGCCTTGGCCAGTTGCTGAGTTATGGTACTTCCTCCTTCCACAATTTGGCGGTGCTTCAGATTGGCCAGCATAGCCCTGGCGATAGCATGCAAGTCTGCTCCCCAGTGTTTGAAGAACCTCTGGTCTTCAATAGCAATAACAGCATTCTGCAGGTCTACGGGAATTTTGGATAGAGGGACTAGGTCTCTTCTCTCTATGAAAAGCTCAGCAATAACTTCCCTATTGATATCGTAAATTTCAGTAATCAGGTTTGGTCTATACTCATCAAGGGTATCAATACGAGGTAGTTCCCTTAGATAACGGCTCAAAGTTATTAAGGAGATTACCAAAATTCCAAAAAGAGAAGCAGAAAGTATCCATATAAATCTTTTATGAGATTTACTTTTTATCCAAATCATAACGTCATCCTCAACGAATTATTATACCAAATTAAAAGAATTTGTAAAGATTTATGTTTATTCCATTATACTTGACATCACTGTGGGTTTGTGATAAAATCCCTAATAAAGGTTGAATTAAAGGAGAACACAATGGAAGAAAAGAACGTATTAGAAAGGTTAGTTGAGATAAATCCACAAGCCGAGATATGGTGGGATTCTTCACCGTTAATCTACCAGAGCTGGGTGGAAGAGATGCTGAAAGAGGCAAAAGAAGAAGATAGAGAAATAATGAAAAGACAACTTACCCGACTCTATAATCCTGACAAACCTGAGGAGACGCTATTTAGAGGGGTGACCACAAATCCTCCTCTCTGCTTGAATGTGTTCAAAATTCATGGAGATTACTGGGCAGAATTTGTTGATGGACTTATTGAGAAGAATCCGGGGATAGATAAGGAGAACCTCTTCTGGATGACCTATAAGGAAATAGTTAAAAGAGGCGCCCAGATGTATTTAGGAGTTTTTGAAAAATCGAATTATAAATATGGGTATATCTCAGCTCAGGTAGATCCCCGGGAGATATATAATGAGGAAAAGATGCTCGAGCAGGCTAAGGAACTGGCCAGCCTCAATCCTAACGTTATGGTTAAGGTTCCTGGCTCAAAAGAGGGTTATAAAATTATTAAAATATTGACTTCAATGGGAATACCTACCAATAATACTCTCGCCTTTACCCTTCCCCAGTTTTTAGTTTGCGCTGATGCGGTGAAAGAGGGACTGGAGATTGCCAAAAAGAATGGCGTTGACCTCGCCAAATGGAGGTCGGTCATAACTGATATGACAGCAAGGTATGGAGATTTGGGAGGTCTTAGAAAAAAAGCTGAAGAAAAGGGAATTGAGCTTTCCGAGGCAGATGTGCGCTGGGCTGAACTGGCTATATTTAAGAAAGCTTACAAGCTCCTTAAGGAGAGAAACTACCCCGGTAAGATGCTCCTATGCTCTATGCGTATAAGTCCACCGATAAATGGGAAACAGATTGCTTCCTGGCATGTAGAGAAATTGGCTGGCGCAGATATTGTGTACACCTGTCCGCCAAAATATATTAAGGGATTGATGAAAATTAGTGATAATATCAAGTTTAGAGACCAAATAGAAGAAGAACCGCCCAAAGAGGAGCTGGATAAACTTCTCAAGGTTCCTTATTTTGAGAAAGCTTATGCAGAAAATGGTCTTACACCGGAAGAGTTTAATACTCACGCAGCTCTTCTGGCAACTGCTGAAGAGTTTTCCAAGGCTACCAGGGGAATGGTAGATTTCGTTAATCAGCGGTTGGAAAAAAAGAAAACAAAATAGGAAAAATTGAATTAAAAGAGGTCCTATGGAAAACCACAAAGAGAATTTAAGCGGTGTTTTTCTTCCCCTAGTCACTCCTTTCTTAAAGGATGAGAGTATAGACTGGGATGGTCTCAAAAATAATGTGAGCTTTTATGCTAAGTCCAAAGCTAAGGGCTTTTTGGTTTTGGGCAGCAATGGAGAGAACAAGTCTCTCGACGAGGTTGAAAAGTTAAAAATACTGGAGACAGTTTTACAGTGTAAAGCATCCCACCAGAAAGTGATAACCGCTTGCTTTGTAGAAAGTACCCGGCAGGCGCTGCGGTTTATCAAGAAGGTTGAGTCTATGGAAATCGATTACTTTAATCTGCTTCCTCCCTTCTATTTCCGCAAACAGATGACCGACGAGGTATTGGCAGGATATTTCACTGAATGTGCTGACGGTTCCTTAAAACCGATTTTGCTGTACAATGCGCCAAAATTTTCCGGGGTGACTCTTTCATTAGAATTGGTAGTGAAGCTGAGTGGACATAGAAATATAGCGGGAATAAAAGATAGCGCTTCCAGTGGCATCGAGAAGTTTATCGAGGCAGTTCCTGATGATTTTGTAGTGATAGCAGGGAGTATTAACTTTTTATTTCCAGCGCTTCTTTCAGGTGTTGTGGGAGGGGTGATTTCCATGGCGAACTATTTTCCAGATTTAACACACGAACTCTACCTTTTGGGTAAAGAGAAAAATATAGAAAAAGGAGAGAAACTTCATCTCCGTCTTTCCGACCTCAATAAGAAGATTTCCGGTGCATACGGTGTTGCCGGGGTGAAGGCGGCAATGGATTTGATGGGACTTGTGGGTGGGCTTCCCAGAAAGCCTCTTTTGGGACTGAAAGAAGACCAGAAAGAAAAGTTAAGAAAAGACCTTGAGGAGGCAGGACTTTTAAAGGGAGATAATAAATGAGTCGACGAGGGGTTATACTGGCATTGGATATTGGCACAACAGGTTTTAAACTGGGACTTTTTGACCGGGAAGGGGAACTTATAGAGATGACAAATTGTTTCTATCCCATCAATGCCTATGATGGAGATAAAGCCGATTCTGATCCAGAAAAATGGTGGACAGGCTTTCTCGACTGTCGTAAGCGGATGAAGAGTTCACTGGAAGACGTGGAAGTTATGCCTATGGGTGTGACTACTCCCGGGGCAATGATTCTCGATAAAGAAGGTAATCCTTTAACTCCGGCAGTTCTTTTTATGGATAGGCGCTCTCCTAAACAAGCTCAGGAAATTCGAGATAAAATCGGAGAAGAAAGACTCCTATCAGAAACAGCTAATCTTCCTGTTCCCGGAGGTTGTACTGCCTCTACTATTCTCTGGTGGAGAGATAACCTTCCTGAAGTCTATAAAAGCGGACACGTTTTTGCTCATACCAATACCTTTTTCGGCGCTCGCTTAACCGGTAAATTCGGTATGGATGCTTCCACTGGCTCTTTGACTGCCCTGTTCAATACTACTAAACCCGAGAAAGGTTGGAATCTGGAGATTGTCAGAGAGCTGGGAATTCCTGAAGAGAAATTGCCACCTTATGTTAATAGCTGGGAAGCTGTGGGGACTCTGAAGCCGGAGATGGCTAAGAAATTGAATCTCAAGGCAGGGATTCCGGTTCTGATGGGTGGGAATGATGTGGCTTGCGCCGATTTGAGCGTGGGATTGTCTGAACAGGGAAAGATAGTGGATATCCTGGGCACCTGTGAAATATTAACTACTTGTCTGGAGACTCCTATTGCTTCTCCCCAACACAATATTCGTTGCCACGTAATTCCTGGTCGCTGGATAACTATGTTCGTTCTAAATACAGGAGGAGAAGCATTTAAATGGTTTGCCAATGTATTTTGTAAGGATATGAGCTTA
>DAOVHK010000105.1 GCA_030671905.1 Clostridia bacterium
ACGAGAGTCTCAGAGAAAACGTTGCCGGATGCAAAGTGGTTTAACCACCAGGTTCAGTCGATACTCACCGACGCCAGAATAGCCAGGGCAGTAGCCCTTATTTGCAAAGAGAAAGGGGCGAAGAAAGTCACCATTGTGGCTGGTCCAAATGCCGGACAGGCCCATGCATACTTTCTTGTATATGGCTATACAGATATGGCTAAGAAACTGAATAAAGCAATGGATAAATGGACACACAAGGGTGGTTGGCTTGAACTTTACGATGTCAGCGATTCTGTTGCTGACGGGACATGGAAGTATTACAAGCCGAAACGTAAAGGTCACCATGGGCTTAACCAATATCCTATGCCCAATAACTGGGTCAATGCGGATGTCAGAATCTCCATTGGAAAGATGAAGACTCATGATAATCAAGGCGTTAGCTTGACAGTTAAGAACGTGGGGATAGGCATTCCTCCTGCACGGATAGTGGGAGCGATTAAGTTGGGGTTACCACATCACAAGACGCAATGGGTTATTGCTGATGTTAACTCCATTGCCCCAATAGATTATGCTATCGTTGATGCTATCTGGGCTGTGGAAGGATGGGGAGCCTTTCAGGGCGACCCAATTTCTATGGACTTGGTCATTGCTGGTAAAGACGCCGTGGCTGTTGATGCGACAGGGACCCGGGTTATGGGACTTGACCCATCGCGTTATGGACACATAAGGGCATCTGCAGAGTCTGGACTAGGAACATACAAAGAAAATGAGATTCAAGTAGTTGGCGATTCAATTGAAAGCGTCATGAAACAGTTCAAAACTCCTAAGCCAGTTCAGGTTGGGTTCCACACCACAAAACCTGAAGCCTGGTGAGGCGTTCTGATTTGGAAGTAGTCCAGATAATTTGGATAGTCCAATGAGTTATCGGGGGATAAGATTTCTTCTTGTCCCCCGATTTTTTTATAATTTTTTTATAGTATTTACGTGGAGTGTGAAACGAATTCAGTCCCGTAATTTTGGTAAGCTTTCGGTTCCACTCCAATATATCGAATTGTTGGAATTGGCTTGACTTTTTTTAATCAAGTTGATAAAATAAATTTTGGTGATTAATAATGGAAAGTCTACAAAATTTCTTCATATCCAGTGGGCTCTATAGTGTATGGTCGGTAGCGACCAATATGTTTTTCCGTCTCTGGTACTTCGTCGCCATAGGCATAATCATTGGTTCCTTAATTTCTGTTTTCGTTCCCACTCAGAAACTTTCGGAGGCTTGTAATAGAAGAAGAGGTTTAACTGCGATTGTGCTGGCCAGTCTTTTAGGCGTTATATCTCCCTTGGGTTCATATGCGGTTATTCCCATATTTGCTGTAATGCTTTCTACAGGAGTACCCATAGCTCCGGTTATGTCATTTCTTGTCGCTTCTCCTCTCATTAATCCTGTTATATTTATTACTACATGGGGCGTTCTGGGTCCAGGCCTGGCTATAGCCAGGCTTTTGTCGGCAATAGTCTTAGGTATATTGTGCGGATTAATGTTTCATTATTTGAATAAGAAGAATTTTTTCACTGAACTTGTAAAGAGTAATCCGGGAAAATCGGATAACAACAGGAAAAAAGATTTTATTTCTAAGTTAACTCAGACATCTTCGGGGAACAAGTGGCTTGACGCACTCAGATTAATGTATAAAATGGCCAAATACCCGGGAAAATATTTTTTAATTTCCATTTTGATTGCCGCACTCGCCAATACTTATATTCCTGCATCGTTTGTAGTAATGACCTTAGGCGCTTCTCGTTTTTCGGTACTCTTGGCAACAGCAATGAGTATACCTCTCTATGTATGCGGCGGAGGAGCGATTCCCATCATCTATGGGCTGACGAATATGGGAATGAGTCAGGGAGCAGCGTTAGCTTTCTTCATTGCTGGTCCTGCCACTCGAATCTCACCTATGGTCACTGTAGCCTTTTTAGTAAAGAAAAAAGCCTTTCTTATCTATTTTCTGACTGTCGTAGTTGGCGGAATTGTTCTTGGTTATCTTTATGGACTTATGTAGTTGGTAAAATGAATCAACTCTTTGATAAGGAAGGAGGAAGAGATGAAAAAGAAACTCTTTCTGAAGACTATCATAATCGTGGGGATGTTGTTGGCTTCGGGCTGTAAGATAACTCCTTCTGGAGGTGGTACGGTTTTCGGTAAAGTAGTTCAGTATGGTTCACGTAAACCTATGGCAAACACGCAGATTACCGTTTATTCTGCAGAAGGATTGAGGTTAAATACTACCACTGATAATTCTGGAAATTACTCCATAGCGAACATTCCGCCTGGTTCCTACAAGGTCCGAGCGTACCTTCAGGGTTACCACCTTAATGAAATCGGGGAAGAAATCTACATAGAAAAAGGAAAAAAGAAGGTCGATTTTGAACTTGTAATCGTGGGAGGAGGCACCTGAGAATAGGAAGTTTAAAAGGAGGAAGAGATGAGGAAGGTATTATTTCTTCTGATTTTGTTTATTTTCGTTTTAGCTTCGGTGGCTCAAGCTGGACCGACGGTGGCGATTATTAAATCAAATAATCACGAATTGGTGGGAAAGTCCTGGCAGTTCAAAGACTGGCATATGCTTCCCCAGGGTCCTCGCTGGGCAAAAGGCAAGTACTGGCATCCCGTCTGGTCGAGGAAGAGTGAACGGGAGATTGAAAAAATGGTTCGTAAGGCAGTCAAGCTCGTCGGCGGACTTCCTGTTGAAAAAGGGGATGTGGTGTGGATTAAGACGAATGTGGTGGCGAGTTTCAATCTAATTCTGGGGACGGGGAAAACCAGGAATGAAGAGATACAATGTTATAGCACAGACCCGAGGATAGTTAGAGCAATTGCACTTTTGGCTAAGAGAAGAGGGGCCAAGAAAATCTACATTGCTGCTGGTCCTCCCGATGCTGATGGAATTGCAAATATGAAGACATACGGTTATGAAGGACTTGCCAGGGAGACAGGAGCTGAACTTTATTGTATAAATTCTGCTCCCTACAAGTGGTATAAGCCAGAAAGACCTCTTGCTCTCAAAGAATACGCCTTGTCGGTAGTAATGGTTGAGGAAGCGGACAAAATCATTAGCGTTTCACCGATGAAGACTCATTATCTCACAGGAATTACCGGGACTCTGAAAAACCAGGCGATTGGTTCTGCTCCCAATAGAGTTTACGGAATACCTAAAGTGGGATTGCCTCATAATCAGATTTCTGAAGTGATTTGTGACATTGTTTCTATAAAGAAGATAGACTTTGCAGTTATTAGTGCAATCTGGGGTTCTGAAGGACACGGACCTACAAAGGGTGACCCGGTATCGATGGATTTGGTCATTGTTGGCAGAGACCCTGTGGCAGTCGATGCGGTGGAAACTATGGTAATGGGTTTTAAGCCAGAAAATTATGGACACATAACACTTGCTGAACAGATGGGCCTGGGCACAATGAAAGATATCAATGTCGTCGGTGACCCGATTAAAAAAGTTATGAAGAAGTTCAAGCCGGTTCCTAAGGAACTTAGAGCGCCCAATGCATGGGGCCGCATTTCTGGTTGGGATTAGAGAAGAGAATTAAAAGATAGTCTGTTCATCGCTTGAGGAATTTTTTTACGCCAAAAAACTTCGGACTCTGCAAGGCGCAAAAATAAACTCCTCCGATAAATCGGAGTCGAACAGATTTTTGCTTTGAAGAAAAAGAATCATCCTCGTTTCTTAGCTAAAATTCCAAAAGCTTTTCACAGACTATCTTTTAAGTGTAGAAGGCAGGAAGGAAAAGATAGTTTGTTCATGCCCGATCCAAATTTTACAAACTATCTTTTAGATGTGAACAAAATATGAGGAGGGGAAGATGAAGAGGTGGGTTATTTTTGGAATGGTGCTCCTGGCAGTAGGGCTATTAATTTTGGGATGTGAGAAGGCTATAGAAGGAACAGGAGTTTATGGGAAAGTAATTGATAAGGATACTAAGAAGCCCGTTGAAGATGTGACAATAACTCTCACTGCGTTAAGACATGTTACGGAAGCCTCTCCTACAATTTGGGCTGTAACTGCAACTACAGATAATTCTGGAGAATATAGTTTGACAGAGCTTGAGCCCGGCAATTATGCAATCACAGTCACGAAGCCGGGATACTTTGCTTATTGCCTCAGTGAGCTTGTGGTAAAAGAAAAGAAGATGAAGAAACTCAATATTAGATTGGAAGAGTCTTTCGTGGGAGGGTAAAGAAGTGAAAATGAGGAAATTATTTCTATTGACCATAATTGTAATAGTTGGTTTGTGTCTACTACTGGGATGTGGTGGTGCCAAAAAAACAGGAGGAACTATTATTGGCAAGGCGAATAATCTCTTCCATGGTGGAGGTGTTGAAGGGGCGAAAGTAATCTTGACTTCAGATGGGTCAGTTTTTATGACAACTACAGATAGTTCCGGGAATTTCATTTTTTCAGGTCTTTCTCCAGGGACATATTATGTTAAGCTCACTAAAGATGGTTTCTTTGATAGAAAAGGAAATGGAATTGAAGTCGAAGAAGGTAAGAAAACCAAGGTTGAAATCGGTATGATAATTGCGTTTGGTGGCACCTGAAATGGCAAAATAAGGCAGGAGGGATTTTTTGTTTGGTATTGGAATGCAGGAATTAGTCATCGTTCTCGTTTTGGTATTGATTCTTTTTGGTCCCCGGAGATTGCCGGAGATTGGCAGGGCTATAGGAAAGGCTGTGAGAGAACTTAAGAGAACTACGCAGGATTTTCGGGAGGCTGTTGAGCAGGAACCTCCGGAAGAGATAAGGAAGGAAGTAGAGAAGAAACTGTCTGAAAATATTTCCAGAGAAGAGGATGAAGAAAATAGTAAAAGCGGATAAAGTAGTTGTTCTGGGAGTGGGCAATTTGCTGTTAGGAGATGAAGGAGTAGGAGTCCACCTTATTCAAAAGCTAAGGGAAATGCAACTCGGCGAAGGAATTGAACTTGTAGATGGAGGAACTTCTCTTTTAGATTTTATCCCTCAGGCGGAAGATGTTTCCAAATTGATTATTGTAGACGCAGTCAAATTGGGAGGTAAACCAGGGACAACTTATAAGATTTGTGTGGATGATTCTCTTCTTAAAGGTGCAAAGGGAATA
>DAOVHK010000057.1 GCA_030671905.1 Clostridia bacterium
CCGTATTTTAGAATAAATTTTTCTTTTTCTAATTTTACCCAGGAAATATCTGGAATGGGTTCAAATTCTGTTGATGCCAGTTTATTTCTGGAGGGAATAATTGGTTCTATCCCTAGTTTTAATCCATCTTCGATATAGTTTGTTACTTCGTAATAGAAACCAGAGATTTTCTTAAAGCTATAAGTTTGTCCAATCCTTACCATAGAGATATTAATTTGTCCTGGTGCAGTAAGTCTGCCTGCTCCGTATATTGATGAAACAACATAAAGAAGTAAACAGACTGGTAAAAGAACTTTTTGTAACTTCATTTTAAACATATTTTAGATCCTTACCTGCCAGACTACCAAAATAGTAACAGATAATAAACTATAGCATATACTATTTTATATTTCAAGTGCTCTTGGGAATGCTATTCTTTTCTTGCATTGATGGTTTATGTTTGGTAAAATTACCATTACAGTTCGTTGAAATTTTGAATCTAGAGCTATGGAGAAAAATAAATCCATGAACGAGGTGACGAGAGATGACAGCAGGGGTCACTTCTTCCCATAGTGGTAGGAGGTATAGGGAATGTTAATTGCTACGGTTATAATGGGTGTTCTGGCGATTATTCTTGTTTCTGTCGGTTATTACAAAGGAGGAGGAGAACATGTTCTGGGATTGAAATCAGCAATGAACATGACCATCCAGATTCTTCCTTTAGTAATTCTTGCCTTTATAGTAGCTGGTATGGTTCAGACTCTTGTTTCTCATGAATTTCTATCAAAATGGAGAGGTAAAGGATCTGGCATACGGGGTATACTCATCGGCACAGTAGCGGGTAGTTTGACACCAGGTGGTCCCTATGTCAGTTTACCGATTGCCGCAGGGCTTTTGCGTTCCGGTGCCAGTGTAGGAACCACGGTAGCATTCTTGACCGGATGGTCGCTGTGGGCATTTGGCAGGTTGCCGATAGAAGTGGGCATAATGGGCTGGAAATTTACACTCATTCGAATGGTGAGCACATTTCTCTTCCCACCTATTGCCGGACTAATAGCAAATAGATTATTTTCATAGATTTTTTGTGGTTGACTCTTTAGGTTTATAAGACATATAATCCAACTACTTCCAATTTTGAGGAGGGAGAGATGCCATTAGTGAATGTGGATTTATGGGAAGGTCGCAATGTTGAGCAGAAGAAAAAATTGGTGGCAGGAATCACCAATTTATTTGTAGAAATTACTGGATGTCCCAAGGAAGCGGTTACAGTGATAATCAGGGATGTTCCCAAGCATAACTGGGGAATTGCAGGTGAATTGAGTTCAGAAAAATTTAAAGATAAGTAAATACGGAAAAAGGGGTATAATGAAATGAAAAGTTTTTGGAATGTTTTAGGGATTTTCTGTTTGGGGATTATTCTTTTGGGAGGAGCAAGTCTTGGTAGGACTCAGGAACCAGCGAAAGAGAAGGCCCGGGTGGAAGCCAGAGAGCAAGAGAGACTGCGGGATAGGGAGAGAATTCTCGAGAATGAAAGTAAAATTCTGGAAAAATATACTGAGCGTTTTGGAGTGGATACAGAAACTCTAGCAGACTTAAGGGCCCAGCGCCTGGGTTATGGAGAAATTAGTCACGCACTTGTGCTTTCTGAAATGACGGAAAAGCCGCTGGACGAAGTCGTAGCTATGAGAGAGTCTGGCAAAGGCTGGGGACAGATAGCCGATGAGTCTGGGGTAAAATTGGGGAAGGTAAGAAAAGAAGTGAAAAGAGAACGGCGCAGTATCAAGAGCAAACTTACACGCCAAGAGCGACGTGCCCTTCGCCATTCTTGGAAAGAAAAGCGCAAGCGAGCCAAGGAAATTGGCCCAGCCCAACCTAAATATAAAGAGAAAAAACCAGGTAAAGAGTACCGGCCAGAGAAAGGTCGTGGAAAAGGTGGTGGACGTGGTCGGGGGCGCTGAATGAGAAAAGCAATTTCAATTTTAGTATTGGGGTTGATTTTTTTGAGTCTTTCTAGTAAAGGACTTACTTATGAGAAGAACGATTTTGGCCTGGGGATTATTCTCGGTTCTCCTACAGGGCTAAGTGCAAAGCTCTGGCTCAGTAAAAGCACTGCTTTCGATGCTGCGGCTGCCTGGTCTTTCAGCAGAAAGGGGCGACTTCAGATTCATGGAGATTATCTCTGGCACAATTTTGACCTTATCAAGGTGGAAGAAGGTAGTTTTCCCTTTTATTATGGTTTAGGGTTTCGGTTCAATTTTGGAGATGAAGTGGAAGCAGGAGTGAGGTTTCCAATTGGGCTGGAGTATCTCTTTTCTGAGGCGCCTTTCGATATTTTCGTAGAAGTGGTTCCTGTCCTCAAGGTGATTAAGAAGACTGATTTTGAAATGGAAGGCGCTATTGGAGTTCGTTTCTTTTTCAAGTAGATAGACAAGGAGTACATTAAGAGGAAACAGAGGATGAGAAATACTATAAATTTGGGAAAAATTTTTGATATCCAGATAAAGATAGATTACAGCTGGTTCATTATCTTTTTATTAATTACCTGGTCGTTGGGAGGCCACTATTTTCCCCATTCCTATCCGGGCTGGCAGTCCCTTACCTATTGGATTGTCGCCTTCTCCACCTGTTTGATATTCTTCGCTTGTGTATTAGCCCACGAATTGTCCCACAGTTTAGTTTCTAAGGCTCATGGAATTCCTGTGCGAGATATCACACTGTTTATCTTCGGTGGAGTTGCTCAAATCGCCAGTGAACCCGAAAAGCCGAGAAACGAATTTCTTATGGCCTTTGCCGGACCTCTCATAAGTATTGTAATTGCCATTCTCTTTAGATTCGTTTTCTTTGTAATGAGGGATTCCTTCCAACCCGTCGCCGCCTTAGCATATTGGTTAAGCAGAATAAATCTCATACTGGCTATCTTCAATTTGGTTCCCGGTTTTCCTCTTGATGGTGGCCGTATTTTGAGAGCAGTTGTCTGGAAAATAACTGGTAACTTCAGAAAAGCGACTCGAATTGCTTCAGGAGCAGGTCAATTTGTAGCCTTTCTATTGATTTTCTTCGGTATGTTTATGTTCTTTACAGGGAGATTTTTTAACGGGCTCTGGTTTGTGTTTATCGGATGGTTCCTCAATAATGCTGCTGAGAAGAGTTACCGATGGGTTGCTTTGAAAGATACGATGCGCGGGGTAACTGTGGATGAAGTAATGGTTAAAGAATGTTATGGAGTGCCAGGCGATATCACGCTGGAACAGCTTATCCATGAACATATTATTCGGGGGGGCTATCGCTGTCTGCCTGTAATTGAGAGCGGTCGAGTGGTGGGTCTGGTAACAGTCCATCAGATAAAAGAGGTCCCTCACCATGCCTGGAGTAGTACCACTGTTGAGGAAGTGATGATTCCCTTAGATAAGACAAAGGCAGTTAAACCCAGTGACCCTCTATTTTCTATATTTGAGACAATGACTCGAGAAGATATCAGTCAACTTCCCGTTGTCCAGAACGGCGAATTGGTGGGTATAATAGGGAAGGACAATATTCTCAATTTCATTCGAACATTGTCTGAACTGGGAATATAGTAGAAATTCAATTTTTAATGTCTCCAGGAGAAAAGATGGAAATTATAATTAAAGCGCCTTTTGGAAAGTTGCTTAAGATGGAGGTTTTAGAAGCAAAAGATGGCTTTGCGAAAATAACCATGCCCTACAGGAAGGAATTGACTAATCCCCATGGTTTTATTCATGGAGGAGCGCTATGTTCTTTAGCAGATACTGCCACAGCTGTGGCAATAGTCTCGAAATGGGGTGAGAGGACATTTTTCACAGTTAAACTGGATATGGAATTTAAAGCTTCTATTGAGGATGGAGAAATGTTCGCTGAGGCAAGAATTTTCAGGGAAAAAGGGAATTTCTGTTTCAGCAGGATCGAACTCAAGGACGGGAAAGAGAAGTTGTTGGCTACAGGTTCTGCTATCTTCTTCATGCCTTCCGAGAAGTGAACTTAAAAGGAGTTCATACCGCAAGCATTATAATTTCCAACAATCTTTACCCAAAAAGTGGAGTCCGCCCGAAAGGGCGGTTTTATAAACTCTAGAGGAAAGGAAAAAATGACATATAAACAGATAGAAGAGAGTACTATACAGAAGCTCAGAGATATCGTTGGTGGAGAGAACCTGATTTGTGAACAGGAGAAAATGGCGGACTACAGCCATGACGAGTTTTCCCTGGAGTCGATAAGAAAACTTCCTGAGGTGGTGGCGAAACCGAAAAACAGGGAGGAGATTTCCGAAATTCTTAAACTTGCCAATAAGGAGAGGTTTCCGGTTACTCCCCGGGGAGGTGCGACCGGGCTTGTGGGTAGCTGTGTTCCTCTGTATGGCGGTCTGGTTCTTTCTCTGGAAAATATGAATAAGGTTTTAGAAGTAGATACAGAAAATCTTATGGCAGTGGTCGAGGCAGGAGTCCCATTAATGGAATTCTATAAAAAGGTAGAAGAAGCAGGACTATTTTTCCCTCCCCATCCTGGCGAAGAGAGTGCAAATATAGGAGGAGTTATAGCCACTAACGCAGGTGGTTCCAGAGCAGTTAAATATGGAGTAATAAGGAACTTTGTGAAAGGGCTGGAAGTAGTTCTTCCTGCAGGAGAGATAATAGATATCGGGGGAAAGATTATGAAAGATAGCACTGGCTATAGTCTCCTGAATCTTTTGATAGGCTGTGAAGGCACTCTGGGAATTGTTACCCAAGCCACAATTTCTCTCCTCCCCCCACCAAAAGCTATGTATACACTGGTTGTTCCTTTCAATAGTGTTCGTGATGCCATAAACACAGTTCCTATGATAATAAAGAGTAAGACAATTCCTATGGCCATAGAGTTTATAGAGAAAGAACCCATCCTTGTTACTGAGGAGTATCTCCAGAAGAAATGGCCTTCTCGAGAAGGAGAAGCATATCTTATGATAATAATAGACGGCTCCAGCGAAGAGGAGGTAATGGGACTTTGTGAATCTGTGGGAGAGCTATGTTCTGCTAATAATGCGTTGGATGTCTTTGTCGCCGATACTAAAGAGAGACAGGATAATATATTGAATATAAGAAGCCAAATCTATGAAGCTATAAAACCTTACACAATCGAGATACTGGACATTACTGTTCCGCGAGCAGAGATTGCCAGTCACGTGGAGAGGGTACATGAGATTGCCGATAAATATGGTGTCTGGTTGCCCACATACGGTCATGCGGGAGACGGAAACGTGCATACTCATATTATGAAAGTTAAGTTTAAGGAAGGGAAAATAGAAGAGGCAAAAGAAGGCTGGGAGGAGCAGTATCACCAGGTGCGAAAAGAACTACACATAGATGGTATAAATAGAGGGGGGATCATTTCCGGAGAACATGGGATAGGTATAGTGAAGAAGGAGTATCTATCTATGGCCTTGAGTAAGGCTCATATTGACATAATGAAGGAAATAAAGAAAATTTTCGATCCGGGAAATATTTTAAATCCGGGAAAGATATTCGACCTTGCTTAGTTGTTACTTTCTCAAAATCACTCTTTTTTTCATTCTCTTTGCGCCAAAGAATTTTTTGGTGAAATTTGCCGCCTTCTCTATATCGAATTGCTTGCAGGAGAAGATGTTGATGTAAGCAGAATTCCACAGCTCAGAGAAGTGGCCAGTAATTGAACTGGTCTCAATTAATTGCACAAGAGAATAGCCCGCAGTGTGGGGATTCTTCAGTCCAAAGTAGGGTATAGAAGGTTTGCCGTATTTTTTCATCTTTATTAAAGCGCACAGATTATCGACGAATTCACTCAGTTTTTTGCGGGAACGAATTGTTTTCTGGTTACAACCGTAGAGGTCGAGTGTAAGTTCTGTGCCGTAAGTTTTTCCTTTAGCCATTTCTTTTAGCCTCCACAGTCTTCCTTATATGAGTGGGCAGAGCAAACGAAGCCAGATGAATTTTCGGATTATAGTATCTGGTTTTCAATTTTAATTTTCTATACCTTTTTTCTATTTCCCAGAGGCGAATTTTCAAAGGATCGATTCCCTTAGAAGCGAGGATGAAACTGAACAGTCCTCCCACATAAGTGGGGACAGCGGTCAAAAAGGTAGCCACAAAAGGAAATATCTTCTTCAATCTTTTATATACATAAGGAAGTTCTTCTCTCTGAAGAAAGGGCGAGCCTGTCTGCTGAGTAAATATTCCGTTATTATGGGAAAGCGTATTAAATATATCCCTATAGAATTTTGATGAGAAAAGTACTTTTGCTGGACCAATAGGGTCTGAAGAATCGACTATTACCACATCGAATTTTCCTTTCCCTTCCTTGACGAAGTTTACTCCGTCGTCAATTATTATGTTTGCCCGCCTGTCGTTAAAAGAATTTCTACAAATAACTGAAAGATAGGTTTTGGAAAATTCAATTACTTTCTCGTCTATTTCTACTAAAAATACTTCCTTAACCGGATATTTAAGGACTTCTCTTAAGATTCCTCCGTCCCCGCCTCCGATAATTAAAACTCTTTCCGGATGAGGATGAGAAAGCATGGGTAAGTGAGTGAGCATCTCGTGGTAGATAAATTCATCTCGCTCCGTGGTCTGGACAACCCCGTCTAAAACTAATACCTTCCCGAACTCATAAGTATCTAAAATATTAATCTTTTGATATGGACTCTTATTGGAGACAAGGGTTTCCTTAATTTTAAGTCCCAATCTCACCGAAGGGAAAATAGATTCATAAAACCACGTTTCCTTCATTCCAGAATTCCTCTCTTAAGTTCGAGTAACTGCGTCTTTTTAGGCTTGAATGCCTTTTTTAATACGGGAATAGCTTTGTATGGATTAACTTCTCCGCAGACAAAAATATCTATTGCCGCATATCCAAACTCAGGCCAGGTGTGTATGGAAAGGTGGGATTCTTTAATAATTACTACGCCCGATATTCCTTTGTTGGGAGAAAAACGGTGCAGTTTTATTTCTAGGATGGTAGCTCCGCAGGCAGCAATCGAATCAATCAAAGCCTTCTTAACTTTCTCTAAAGAGGTAATATTCTTAGCTCCCCACAGTTCCAAGAGAAGGTGAGTTCCTGCATAGTCAAATTGCTCACACTTACTGTAATATCGCCTCGCTTTCTTTTTCATCAGCTCCCTTTTAAGTTGGTAGTAACTTACTAAGGAGTTCTTCTAAGCTAGTTAGTAAACCCCGTTAGAAATTTTCCTCTCCTCCTTTGTAAAGGAAATATTTCTAACGGGGTCGGGTCTACTCCAAATTTTAATGTTTATCATTTTAACATCTTAATAAAAATTTGTCAACAAAATAGTTAAATTTTTTTCAAATTTTTGACTTTGTCCCTCGAATGTTAGAAAAGGTCTTTTATCTTTCCAGCAATTCCTTAAATCTTAAAGCGTTCTTTATAGCGAATCCACGAGCATCATTATTAAAGTAGGCGTATATATCCTTTCTTTTTTCCATCCAATGTTTAGCCTTGGAAGCCCACTTTTTAAGTTCTTTCTCCGAATAGTTGGAACCATAAAGAATCTCTCCTCCATGAAACCGGAGATAGATAAAATCAGAAGTGACCAGCTCTTCACAAGGCCAGCTTTTAGAATGGGCAATACACAATGAGAAGCCATACTTCCTTAATATATTGTATATCTGTTTACAGAACCAGCTTGCGTGTCGGAACTCGAAACAGTGGCGGGTCGACCTGGAAACCCTGAGGCGGTGGAGTATTTTACAGAATGTTTCCAGTTTTTCCCCATTGGCATGCAGGTTGGGGGGTAATTGCCACAACACTGCCCCCAGTTTTTCCTTTAGGCCTTTAGCATTATTGAAAAATAACTTCAAAGGTTCTTCGCAGTCCTTTAACTTCTTGACATGAGTGATGAAACGGCTTCCTTTAACTACAAATGTGAAGTTCTCGGGAGTTCTCTTTCGCCATCCTTCAAAAATGGACTTTTTGAGTAGCCTGTAGAAGGAGACATTTAATTCTACTGTATTGAAAAAACCCGTGTAGTGTTCCAGCCATTTCCTTTCTGGAAGACCTTTGGGGTAAAAGACACCATCTGACCAGTGGGGATAATTATATCCGCTTGTGCCAATAAATGTCTTGATTGCCATTCGTTTTCTCCTTTTAGTTTTCCATTATATATGAGTACCTCTCCCAAGTCAAGATGATGGTTCTTGAAATTTTGGTAATTATTTGGTATCCTCAAGAGCAGGTTTAATTTCGTCAATTTAAATTAAGAAGGGAGGTTTAGCAAAATGGCTGAGGAAAAGAAAGAAACGCCTCCAGAGGAGGCTAAGAAAGAAACGGAGGAGAAGAAGGAAGTCCCGGCAGAGGAAGCTAAAGAAGCAGCCGAGGAAAAGAAGGAAGCGCCTCCGGAAGAGGCTAAAAAAGAAACAGAGGAGAAGAAAGAGGCTCCTCCAGAGAAGGCTAAAGAAGCAGCCGAGGAAAAGAAAGAAACGCCTCCAGAGGAGGCTAAAGAAGCAACTGA
>DAOVHK010000154.1 GCA_030671905.1 Clostridia bacterium
AATCCAGGCAGGAAATTAAGGGGGTTTTTAAAGAAACAAAGAAGATATTTGTTTTCTGGTGCCGTAAATGCTATAAGAAGTTTGAGGAAGATACAGAAGAAGAATATAATGAGCTTTTAGAGATTTTAGGAGAGGATGCTGAGAAAGTTGTTGGTCAGGCGGGAGTTGATTTTCTCTGTAATGATTTCTTATCCCAAAAGAAGATCTTGGATTTAGACCTTTCTCCCTGCGACAGCGTGGGGGTAATTTCCTGTGGCTTAGGAGTTCAGTTCGTGGCTCAACTTCTAGAGGGGAAGGTGGTTTATGCTTTAGCCGATTCAATACCTCAAAGCGGAAATGCCACCAGTGAAGTTGGCTATCATGGTATTTCTTTAGAAAAAGAGAAATGCGCTGGTTGCGGGGAGTGTTATTTAAATCTAACTGGAGGAATTTGTCCAGTAATTGACTGTGCCAAAGGGCTTTTAAATGGTCCTTGTGGAGGAGCGAAAGAAGGAAAATGTGAGGTAAGCCCAGATGTTGATTGTGCCTGGGAAAAAATTTATCAGCGTTCGCAGAAACAAAAAGGAAAATTCACTTTAGAATCTGTCCAGATAAGAGATTACTCCAAGCCGTCTTTGAAGCTTAAGGGAGACTTATCTGTACAGAATCAAGCTCTTCGGAAACAAGGTTTTTATGGTGGTTTGTATCCTCTGGAAAGAAAAAAAGAAACCGAAAGCAAAAGAATAATAAGTTTTCCTGAGCCAGAGACGGTAGTTGTTTTTCTTACCCAACATACAGGAAAAAGAGCTGAGCCTTTAGTTAAATCGGGTGATAAGGTAAGAGCGGGGCAAAAAATTGGCGAAGCTACTGCCTTTATTTCTGCTCCTGTCCATTCTAGTGTGAGTGGAAAGGTAATATCCTTGGAAGAGAGAGTTCACCCGGCTTCTCAAGAAAAAGATTTAGCTATAATAATAGAAAATAACGGTGAAAATAAGCTTGATTCCTCGATTCAGCCTCTTGGTAATTTTGAAGAACTAACTGCCGATACTCTGTTGGAAATGATAAGAGAGAAAGGACTTGTGGGACTTGGCGGAGCGATGTTTCCTACTTATGTAAAGCTTTCTTCTCCTAAACCTATAGATACTTTAATCATAAATGGATGTGAATGCGAACCTTATCTGAATAGTGACAATAGGGTTATGATTGAGTATCCGCAGGAAATATTTACTGGAATAAGGATAGTGGAAAAGATTTTGGCAATTAATAAGATTTTTGTGGGAGTTGAAGAGAACAAACCGGAAGCTATAAAAAATTTGACTGATTTCTCAAATAAACCCTCCAACGTAGAAATAATTAGCTTAAAGACTAAGTATCCTCAAGGTGCGGAGAGGATGTTAATTAAGAGGATTCTGGGTAGAGAGGTTCCAGAAAAAGGATTGCCTTTGGATGTGGGAGTGGTGGTTCTAAATGTAAGTACAGTTTTTGCTATTTATCAGGCGGTGATAAAAGGTGTCCCTTTAGTACAAAGAATCATAACTGTTTGCGGAGAAGGCTTGAGTAAACCAGGAAATTATCTGATAAAAATAGGAACATCGTTTAAGGATATCGTTGATTATTGTTTTGTGGGGGGAGAAAGAGAATTCTTGCAGGAAAATCAATTAAAAATGGGCGGTCCCCTAATGGGAATTTCTCAGTTGAGCTTAGACACAAATGTAATCAAGGGGACAACAGGGCTTACAGTTTTGAGAAAATATCCGCTGGGAGTTTCACCTGAGAGAGATTGCATAAAATGTGGCCGTTGCGTAGAAGTATGTCCTATGGAGTTATATCCTCTTTATTATGCTTTTTATGGCAAGAGAGGCGAATTGGCCAAAGCAGTGGAATACAAAGTGGAAGACTGCATAGAGTGTGGATGTTGTGAATATATATGTTCCTCGAAAATCTCTCTTTTAAGCTTCATTAAAAAGGAGAAGCAATATGCTCGTAACTCAAATAAAGCCTGAAAAAGAAATATTAGAAAGAATTTCTGGAAAAAATGTTTTTGTCTTTGTATGTCCTGGTTGCCGGGAGGTTTATTTCCCACAAGAGAAGGTAGAAGAATTTATCCAGAGTCTGCCTGCTGACAGAGTGAGAAGCGCTAATCTTGATTATTTATGTAATAGAGAATTCGTTAAAGAATATATTCAGGGATATTTTTCCGAGATAGAAAGAGCAGATGCAGTTCTGGTATTTTCTTGCGGTGTAGGGACACAAGTTGTTTCTTCCCTATTGGAAAACAAGATCGTCTATACAGGTTGCGATACCCTTTATCTGGATGGTTTTCAAGGCCTCACTGTACAGAATTTCAACTGCGACCAATGTGGAGAATGTTATCTAAACCATACGGGAGGAATCTGCCCGGTTACTCATTGTGCCAAAGGGCTCATAAATGGTCCTTGCGGAGGAGCAAAAGATGGAAAGTGTGAGGTAAATCCAGATGCTGATTGTGCCTGGATTCTGATCTATAAAAGGTTAAAAAAGTTGGGCAAGCTACACCTATTAAAAGAAATTTTGCCGGCGAGAAATCACCACAAAATAATCACCGAATCTCTTGCTCGGAAAAAACTTTAACAAGTAAGGAGATGGAGAAAAAATGAATCTGGCAGAAAAGTTAAAAAGCGGAAAATTTCTGATTACCGCGGAAATAGGACCGGGTAAAGGAACGGATATAGATGAGTACCTGGAAGAAATGGAGATATTGAGGGGGAAAGTAGATGCGGTCAATGTTACTGATTTACAAAGCTCAGTAATGAGGCTCGGTTCACTGGTAGTTTGTCATCTTTTGGCGGAAAAAAACCTGGAACCAGTCTTTCAAATAACCTGTCGGGATAGAAACAGACTAGCTCTTCAATCAGATTTATTAAGCGCCTATGTTTTAGGCATAAGAAATGTTTTGGTATTAACCGGGGACCATACAGTTCTGGGAGATCATCCAGAGGCAAAGCCAGTTTTCGATTTAGATTCAGTAAGCCTTCTAAAGGTTGCCTCTACTTTGGCCGAGGGAAAGGATATGAAAGGAAATGACCTGAAGGGAACGCCAGAGTTTTGTCTGGGGGCGGTAGTAAGTCCTGGAGCGGACCCCCTGGAACCTCAGTTGATTAAGATGGAGAAAAAGATTGAAGCAGGAGCAAAGTTTTTTCAGACCCAGGCGGTGTATGATAGGAAGAGTTTTGAAAAATTCATCAGAAAGGCGGAGAAGTTCGGAGTTCCCGTAATGGTGGGAATAGTTCTATTAAAATCGGCCGGAATGGCTCGATTTATGAATGCTAATGTAGCGGGAGTTTCCGTTCCCGATGAATTCATAAAGATTATGGCGGAAGCTTCCAAGGAAGACAGACCCCGAAGAAGCATTGAAATTGCTGCTTCCCTTATTAAAGAGATGAAGGGGATGTGTCAGGGAGTTCATATTATGTCCTTAGGCTGGGATAAATATGT
>DAOVHK010000097.1 GCA_030671905.1 Clostridia bacterium
CCACGTCAGTGCCATCGCCAAACATACAAAGACCTACGAACACGTGTCTCCTGAAAAAGTGGGCAATCGACGTAGAATTCTTGTTTCAGAACTCTCGGGAAGGTCTAGTATGCTATCCAAAGCAAAGGAGTTTAAGATCGACTTTCGAAAAAAGAGCAAGGAAGTAAAGGAACTCCTCCAGAAAGTTAAACAGATGGAGAGTCAGGGTTACCAATTCGAAGGGGCAGAGGGATCTTTTGGGCTTCTAATAAAGAAGACAATTGGTAAACACAAGACTTTTTTTGATTTGGAGGGATTCCGGGTAATTGTGGAAAAGGACGAGAAGGGAAAATTAAGATCGGAAGCAACTATAAAAGTTGTGGTGGGAGGAAAGGAAGAACACACCGCCAGCGAAGGTGATGGACCGGTTAGTGCCCTAGATAATGCCCTGAGGAAGGCTCTGGAAAGATTTTATCCAGAGTTAAAGTCAATGAGCCTCACAGATTTCAAGGTTAGAGTAATCGATGCCACTGAGGGGACAGCAGCCAAAGTGCGAGTTTTGATTGAATCGAGAGATGAAAAAGATGAGTGGGGGACAGTGGGAGTTTCAGAAAATATTATTGAAGCCAGCTGGCAGGCACTGGTTGACAGCATAGAGTATAAATTATTGAAAGAAGAATAAAAAAGTGACAGGTACTTTTTCTTAATTCTTATATTCGGGTGTAGGGGAGGTGAATATGCGAAGCGATAAGGTAAAAAAAGGTATTGAAAGGGCTCCCAATCGTGCATTACTCCACGCAGTGGGTTTATGTCCTGAGGACCTTAACAAACCATTTATAGGTATTGCCACAAGTTTTACTGACTTGGTTCCCGGCCACATAGGAATGCGCCTTTTAGAGAGGGCTATTGAACAAGGCGTGCGTGCAGGAGGTGGAGTCCCTTTCCTATTTGGTGTTCCCGCAATTTGTGATGGAATTGCAATGGGACACGTAGGGATGCACTATTCCTTACCTTCGCGAGAATTGATTGCTGATGTAGTGGAAAGCATCGCTCAGGCACATCAACTGGATGGTTTGGTCCTGTTGACAAACTGTGATAAGATTACTCCAGGAATGTTAATGGCTGCAGCCAGGCTTGATGTCCCCTCTATTGTGGTCACAGCAGGACCTATGGTTTCTGGAATGTATAAGGGAAAACGCCTTTCCCTGGTGCGTGACACATTCGAAGCTGTAGGGAGATACCAGGCTGGTAAGATGAAAGAGGAAGAGCTGGAGAATCTGGCACTTTCTGCCTGCCCTGGTGAAGGAGCTTGCCAGGGGCTATATACTGCTAATACCATGGCCTGTTTGACTGAAGCGATGGGCATGTCGCTTGTTGGTTGTGCCACCTCGCTGGCAGGTTCGTCCAAAAAGAGGCGTATTGCTTACCTTTCTGGAGAAAGAGTGGTGGGTCTTGTGAAACAGAATGTTTCTGCTCGAAAGATTATGACTTCTGCTGCCTTTCGTAACGCTATTATAGTGGACATGGCTCTGGGTGGCTCGACCAACACTGTGTTACATCTTCTTGCAGTTGCCCGAGAAGCAAGAGTAGATTTGCCCCTTAAGACATTTGATGATATTAGTAAAGTTACGCCCCAGGTAACTAATATCAGGCCTGGTGGAGAATATTTTATGGAAGATTTAGAATATGCTGGAGGAGTACCGGGAATATTGTCTGTTTTGAAAAACAGGTTAAAAGATAATCCCACTGTCTCGGGAGTGAATATAAAGCAAATCACCTCTTCCGGTAAGGTTTATGACAATAAAATAATCCGCTCACAAAAAAATCCTTACCAGAAAGAGGGAGGTATTGCCATTCTTTTTGGTAACCTGGCTCCCGAGGGTTGTGTTGTAAAGCAGTCCGCAGTCCAATCCAAAATGATGAAATTTTCCGGCAAGGCGAGAGTGTTCAATTCTGAAGAACTGGCAATGAAGGCGATTTTAGGTAAAAAGATCAAGAAAGGGGAAGTTATCGTGATCCGTTACGAGGGCCCGCGGGGTGGGCCAGGAATGAGAGAGATGCTCTCGCCAACCGCAGCTCTTGTGGGTATGGGAAGGGATAAGGAAGTTGCCCTATTGACGGACGGTCGATTTTCAGGTGGAACACGGGGGCCCTGTATTGGACACATTTCTCCCGAAGCAGCAGTTGGTGGACCAATTGCTCTGTTAAGTGATGGTGATATCATTCAAATAGACATTCCCAACCGAAAGTTGAATGTTCGTCTGGAACATAAGATGATAGAGATACGCAGGGCGAAATGGGAAGAAAAGGTTGGAGAGTGGAAACCTCCCCCACCCAAGATAAGAGAGGGTTGGCTGAGTCGTTATACCCGGATAGTCCAGTCGGCAAATACAGGAGCCGTCCTTAAGTAATTATGGATTATAAATTATGAATTAAAAAACTTGGATTATTGATGAAGGAGGAGATACTGTGAAGCTTACTGGTGCACAGATTTTTGTGGAGAGTTTAATCAAAGAGAAAGTGGAAATAATGTTTGGCATCCCCGGAGGAGTATTGCTCCCTACTTTTGATGTTTTGTATGGGGCACCAATCAAATTTATACTTACGCGTCATGAGCAGGGAGCAGCCCATATGGCGGATGGATATGCCCGGGCAACAGGCAAAGTTGGTGTCTGTATAGCCACTTCTGGTCCAGGGGCGACCAATCTGACCACAGGTTTGGCTACAGCAAATATGGATTCAGTTCCTGTTGTGGCATTTACAGGACAGGTGGCTACTCATCTGGTGGGCAATGATGCATTTCAAGAGGCGGATACCACTGGAGTTACCCGCTCAATAACAAAGTATAACTATCTGGTGAAAGACGTTAGGGAGATTGCTTCTACTATTAAAGAAGCGTTCCACATTGCCCGCACAGGACGACCCGGACCTGTGCTCATTGACTTCCCGGTAGATGTCCAGAGAGCTTCTTGTGAATTCGTCTATCACAAGTATCACAAGGAAGTAGAGATTCGCAGTTATAAGCCTAAATATAAAGGACACCCCCAGCAGATAAAAAAAGCAATAGACCTGATAAAACAGTCTGAGAGGGCGGTTATTTATGCCGGTGGCGGCGTTATCATTTCAGGAGCTGCTGGAGAACTGAGAGAAATGGCTAAAACTACCCAGATTCCTGTAACTCTCACGTTGATGGGAATGGGTGCTTTTCCTCAAGATTCCGAACTCTTTTTAGGTATGTTGGGAATGCACGGTACTTATTTCGCAAATCATGCCATACAGAATTCAGACTTAATTATTGCTATTGGAGCAAGGTTTGACGACAGGATTACAGCAAGACTCGATGCTTTTGCTCCCAAGGCAAAGATAATTCACATAGACATCGATCCTACTTCTATAAGCAAAAATGTGAAGGTGGATGTTCCCATTGTGGGCGACGCAAAGAACGTTATGAGAGAGATGAACAAACTCCTTAACAAGTTGGGGTCTAAAAATATGGAGAAAAGGAAGAAATGGCAAAAACAGATTTCTCAATGGAAGAAGGAGAATCCATTGACTTATAAGAAGGACGGCAAACTCCGTCCTCAATATGTAGTGGAGAAGATATATGAAGTAACAAAGGGTAAGGCAATCATCGCCACAGAAGTTGGGCAGAACCAGATGTGGGCCCAGCAGTTCTATAAATATAACTATCCTCGCCATTTTATTACCAGCGGAGGGCTGGGCACAATGGGGTATGGTTTTCCAGCAGCCATCGGCGCCAAATTAGGTAAGCCGGAAAAGGTTGTTTTTGATATAGCCGGGGATGGCAGTTTTCAAATGAATATCCAGGAGATGGCCACAGCTGTCAATAATAAGGTGGGTGTTAAGATTGCCATTCTAAACAACGGATATCTGGGCATGGTTAGACAGTGGCAGCAGCTATTCTATAAGAAAAGATATTCAGCCACAGACTTAACAGCTAATCCAGATTTTGTAAAAATTGCCGAGGCGTACGGAGCTTTGGGCATAAGGGTAAGTGAAAAGGGTGAAGTAGAAGGTGCCCTGAGAAAGGCAATTTCCGTGGATGGACCTGTGATTTTAGATTTCTTAGTGGAAAGGGAAGAGAATGTTTTTCCTATGGTGCCGGCAGGTGCAAGGCTGGATGAAGTAATCCGTGGACTGGCATAGTCAAAGTCATTGGAGTAGCCCCGATTTATCGGGGCGTTATATGTAAAATAGAAGAGAATTCCCTTTCCCCAGGGGAGAGTGGGGGGAATTAAGGAGGAGGAATCAATGAGACATACGATTTCTGTTTTAGTAGAGAATAAGCCTGGAGTTCTGGCTCGAATATCGAGCCTTTTTAGCGCCCGTGGATTTAACATTGATAGTTTAGCCGTAGGAGAAACCGAGCAACACGATGTCTCTCGAATGACGATAATAGTTAAAGGGGATGAGAAGATTTTAGAGCAGGTTATGAAGCAACTGAATAAACTCATAGATATAATAAAAGTTATTGATTTCGTAGGGCAACCTCATCTGGAAAGAGACTTAGTTCTCATCAAGGTAAATGCTGGAAAAGGGAAACGGTCAGAAGTTCTGGAAATTGTCGATATCTTCAGAGCAAAAATAGTGGACGTTGCTTCTAACTCTGTAATTGTAGAAATGACAGGTGATGAAGAGAAAATACTTGCTCTGGTTAATATGCTTAAGCCCTATGGGATAAAGGAGATAGTCAGGACAGGAATTGTGGCAATGGGAAGGGGTTGAGTATTTGAAAGATAGTTTGTTCATCGCTTGAGGAATTTCTTCACGCCAAAAAACTTCGGACTCTGCAGGGCGCAAAAATAAACTCCCCCCGCACAGCGCGGGGCTCAAACAAATTTTTGCTTGAAAGAGAACAAGCCGTCCTCGTTTTTTGACTGAAATTCTAATAGCTCTTTACAAACTATCTTTCAAAGTTTGGGGTGTTGAGAGGTTAGGTTGTGGCTGTCCCGATGAATCGGGACCAATAAAGGAGGATTTTATGGTAAAGGTATACTATGATAAAGATGCGGATTTGAAGCTTTTGAAAGGAAAGGAGATTGCAATCATTGGCTATGGGAGTCAGGGGCATGCCCAGAGTCAGAATTTGCGTGATAGCGGGCTAAATGTGGTGGTGGCTGAACTGGCGGGAACTGAGAATTGGAAAAAGGCAGTTAAAGATGGCTGGAAGCCAGTTTCTGCCAGCGAAGCGACAAAAAATGCTGATTGGGTTCAGATGCTCGTTGCCGATGATGTCCAGTCCGTGGTCTATAAAAATGATGTTGCTAATAAATTGAAAAAGGGAGCGGTTCTGGGTTTTTCTCATGGGTTCAACATCCACTTTTACCAGATTATTCCCCCCGAGGATGTGGATGTAATATTAGTTGCTCCCAAAGGGCCCGGGCATCTGGTCAGGAGGATGTATCAGGAAGGAAGAGGTACTCCCAACCTGATTGGAGTTTATCAAGACGCTTCTGGTAAGGCGAAGAAATTGGCATTAGCCTATTCTAAGGGTATAGGGGGAACTCGTGCTGGAGTA